>DAOMPU010000118.1:0-7624 GCA_035444925.1 Terricaulis sp.
AAGCGGTGGAACTCAATCGCTTCAGCGACGAGCGCAAGCGATTGGAGGAGGTGGCTGCGCTGCAAAAGGACCGCGAGGTATCGTTGGCGCGCTCACGGCGAAGGGTTTTGGCGGGCGTCGTCATCGCCGGGATCATGCTGGCCGCAACTATCATGAGCGCCATCTTTGCGTTCGCGCAGGCCGAGCGCGCGCTGGCGATGGAAGCGCACGCTTTCGATCTGCAGCAACAGCTCGCCGCACTCACCGAAAGCGCCATGATCCAGCAGGCCCAGGCGGTGGAGCAGCAGGCGGCGCCGGAGCAGCCGGGGCAGGTTGTGGCGCGGGCGCCTGATCCGGTTTTCGAAGGGCTGCGCCGCATTCGTGCGGAACTGCCCTCGAGCGCGCCTGAGGCGGCCGCGCGCGCCCCCGCGAGCGAACAGCTCTCACCTTCGTTCACGCTGGCCGAATTCACCGTTTCAGCAACCGCGCGTGAGCGCGGCTTGTCCAACGCGCCGACGCCCGAGGCGCTGGAAAACCTACGCCAGTCCGCCCAGCAGCTAGAGCGCGTGCGCACTTTGCTCGGCGGCGTCCCGATCACCATCACCGCCGCTTACAGATCGCCCGAGCTCACCGCGGCGGTCGGCGGCAACCCCACAAGCGACCACATGCTGGGCTATTCGGTGGATTTCACCGCGTCCGCATTCGGGACACCGTACGACATCGTGCAAGCCATCATGGCTTCGCCCGAGATCATGGCCGATGTCGATCAGCTGGTGCTCGAGTACGGCACTTGGGTTCACATCAGTTTCGCGCCGCGACGCAGAGGAGAGGTGTTGACCGCGCACCGCAACGCCCAGCGGCGCACCATGTATGCGGCCGGTCTGCGCCAGCTCGACGCGGAGGGCCGCTTGATCGCCGCCCCCTAACGCGTCGGGACTTAAATGCGCCCCACACGATGGATCAACCGCCGTGGCGCATTTAAGTCCTCAAGGACGCTTTAGATTCATGGTTTTGCTTAGCGCCCCCGCCCGTCCAGCAGCGCCATCAGCCCCAGCGCGCTTTTGATGGTGAACCACACCATCAGCACGAACCAGCCGAACGCCACGATGGCCAGGATCGGAAAGCCGATCAGCACGATGGTCAACAGCCAGCCGAGCACGCACACGATCGCCAGGATCACGTGCCACCAGAACGAGATCATCCAGATGCGCACTTGATCGTCCAGATGCTGGCGCGGCAGAGGCGCGGCCTCGCTGCGCGCGGTCAGCGCCCAGATCACGCCGATCAGCGCGAAAATCCCCGCGCTCGGGATCGAGAGCAGGTAAAGGCAATACACCATGAACGCGGAGCTGCGGCCGGCGCTTTCGGGAATGGCTGGATAGGTCATGGGCCGCAATCTAGTCCGGCTTGCCCTTCTTCGCCAGCGGATGCTTGGTCTCCACCAGCGTCTTGAGGCGGCCCTCAGCGACGTGCGTGTAAATCTGCGTGGTGGCGATGTCGGCATGGCCGAGCAGCGTCTGCACCGTGCGCAGATCGGCGCCGCCTTCCACCAGATGCGTGGCGAACGCATGGCGCAGCACGTGCGGCGAAACCCGCGCCGGATCGAGCCCCGCTTTCAGCGCGGCCTGTTCCAGAATTTGCGCCACGCGCCGGCGCGTCAGCTTGCCGTCGGCCGCGCTGGCGGAAGGGAACAGCCAGCGCCGGGCGCGCTCCTTGCGCGCTTCTTCCTTCGGCAGCATCGCCTCGCGCGTTTCCACGTGCGCGCCAAGCGCCTCCAGCGCCGGCCGGCCGAGCGCGACCATGCGCTCCTTGCCGCCCTTGCCTTCGATGATCATGTGCGCTTGCCCCGGCCGCGGCGCCGCGCGCAGCGGCAGCGACACTAGTTCGCTCACCCGCAGCCCCGCGCCATAGAGCAATTCCATCAGCGCCCGATCGCGCGCGTTTTCCGCCGCGGCGATCAGGCGTTCGATCTCTTCCAGCGACAGCGTCTTGGGCAAGCTGCGCGCGCGCTTGGGTGCATCGAGCCGCGCTGTCGGATCGTCGCCGCGCACGTTCTCTTGCAGCAGGAAGCGATAGAATTGCCTGAGCGCCGAGATGCGCCGCCGCGCCGTCGCCGGCGCCATGCCGCGCCGCGCCAGCCCCGCCACATATGCCTCGACCGCTTCCGCGCTTGCTTCCTTCAGCCCGCCACGCAGCTCCGCGCGCGCGTCGGCCAGGTCGCGTGCGTACGCGTCCAGCGTGTTGGCCCGCGCCCCGCGTTCGGCGGAGAGCATTTCCAAAAACGCCTCGATCAGGGCTGAATCGCTCATGGCGCTACCTTAGCAGCCGGCCGCGCGGCCCGCTTCCCTTGTGCGGCGCGCCCGGCTAGCGTGCGCGGCGCGATAGGGGAGATGGACATGCGGGCTTGGTTGGCGATTGCGGTATTGGTGGCGGCGTTGGCGCCGGCGGGCGCGTTTGCGCAGCGGGTCACGCCCACGCTTTCCACCACCATGCAGCGCACTTGCCAGGGCGAAACCGGCAGCCACGTCACGTTCGACGCTTCGGGCCAGCGCCCCACCCAGCCGCAGCGTTTTTCCGATACGCGCGCCTTCCGCGCCGAGCGCGCCGGCAATGGCTATCGCTTCGTGCAGCAGGCCACTAATGGCGCGGGAGAAACCGTGCTCACCGCCAACGTGGCCGCCGACGGCGCGGTCAGCGACGCGGCGCTTTCTGGGCCTGGGTTCGAGGCGGCGCTCGCGCAATCGGCGACGCCGATCGACGCGGCGGCGCTGGCGGCGACGCTCGCGGTGGAGATCCCGGAGCGCTTGATGATCAATCGCTCCTTCGCGCAGGGCGACGATTACTACCCCGCCGATCTTCGCGACACGTTGGTCACGCGGATGACGGCGGCTATGGGGCTGCCGTTCCCAGTCGTCGGCTCAATCACGATACTTTTCCAGGGGCAGACAATGATCGACGGCCATTCCGTGCTGGTCTGGGAGGGCGATCTGACGATGAGCGGCTCAGGCCCCGTGCAGGGCGGGCAGGTGGCGCTGCAATCGAACACCCGCGCGCGCGTGGTGCATGACGCCGCCACCGGGCTTGTGCGCAGCTACACCACTTCGCAAACGCTCACCGTGCAGGCCAACGGCCAGCCGTTCCTGGCGCAAACCTCGTTCGACAATTACGTCTGCGAGATCGCGCCGCAATAAAAGCTATTGCGCCGGCGCGCCGGCCAGGATCGCTTCGGCCGCGATGCGGCGCGCGTCTTGCTCGAGGCGCAGCGCGCGCAGCGCGCGGATCACGCGCTCCAGGCTTTCCGCATCGAGCGCCGCGGGCCCGCCTTCGCCCAGTGCGCCCACCGCCAGCAGCGCCGCTTCGCCGGTCGCGCCGCGCTCCACCGCGTTGGCCAGCGCCAGCATGGCGCCGCTATCGGCGCGTGCGCCCCCGCGCGGCGCCGTCGCCAGCAGGAAGCGTTGCGCTTGCCCGTCGGTCTCGGCGCCGAGCGCGGCCAGGATCGCCACATCGCGCGCCGCGGCGGGGCCGCCGCCCGCATCGATGCGCCGATGAATCGCGCGCAGGCCCGCTTCGCCGCGCGCGCCCGCCAGCGCCGCCAGCGCCGCGTCCAACGGGCCAAGCGCCGCGTTATCGACGCCCGCCTGGCGCACGCTCGCCACCAGGCGCTGCGCCAGCTGCGCATCGCCCGCAGCAATCGCGGCGCGCGCGAACAACAAGCTCGCCGCTTGATCGGGCGCGGCGGAAAGGGCGGCGATGTCGTCCTTGAAGAACGCGGCCACGGCGGCGAAATCGGCGGGATTGGTCGCGGCCGCTAGTGCGCGCGCGATCGCGCGCCCGCGCTCCAGCGTCGCCACGCCTTCCGCCTCCGGCCCCGCGGAAACGCCGGCGCGCATGGCTTCCACTTCGCGCAGCGCCGTCACGATCGGGGGCAGCGCCGAGGTGATCTCAGCCGGCGTCGCCAGCAGAATTTCCCGCGCCTGCGCCGCGTTCAGCGCGCCGCGCCGATAAGCGAGCGCCGCCGCTTGCGCGCGGTGCGGCTGGGGCGCGGTTTCGTTGCGCGCGATCGTGACGAGCGCCAGCGTCGAGGCATTGTTCAGCGGATTGGGGCCGGGCTGAAACGCCGCCGCGATCGAAAGCTGCGCGGCGAGGCTGTTGTCATAGCGCGCGGCCGGCGCGCGCGCGGGCGCGGCCCCGCCCACGGCGCTCACCGCCGCGGAATACCAAGTATCGTCCGCGCTCGCCGCGCGCGAAAGCTCAAGCGCCAGATCGGCCGCCGCGCGGTCGCCGTCGGCGGCGGCGCAATAGGCGCGCAGCCGGAACAGGAAGGGCGCGGGCTCTTCGCCGATCGCGGCGCCGCGTCCGCGCGTGCAGGCGTCGCGCCGGCGCAAGCGCGCCAATTCGGCCTGCGCCGCGTAGGTGGCGATCTGCGGATCGCTCAACGCTGCGCCCGCGCCCGCCGCCATGGTGGCCAGCGCGTCGGCTTGGCCCAAGCGGCCAAGCGCTTCAAAGCGCTTGCGCGCCGCGCCGGATGCATCGCCGCGCGGCGCGTCTCCGCCCGAAAGCAGCACGCGCAGCGCCAGCGCCTGCGTTGCGGCTGAATTGAACTGCGCGGGAATTTTATCGAACGCCAGCACCAAGGTTTCTGGATCGCTGCGTGACCAGAGGTCGGCGGCGAGCGCCCCGTCATTGCGCGAAAGCGCGCTGACGCTCCAGGCGTCCAGCGCGCGCAATTCTTGCGCTTCGATCGGGGCGGGGAGGTTCGATTGCGCCGCGGCCGAGAGCGGCGCGGCCGCCGCGAACGCCGCCAGCGCGATGTGCCGGTAAACCATGCGATCAGTCCTTGAAGGCGTCGGGCAGCTCAACCCGGATCTCGCGCGGCTCGGGCGCGAGGCGGTCGGCTTGGCCGATGAAGAAGATGAACAGGCCGATCACCACGATCGCGGCGCCTCCCATCATGAAATACCCGATTTGCGGGTTTGGGCGGCGCCCAAAGCTGCTCCGCCGGCGTCTGCGTCTGAACATTTCGCCTCAACGACCCCACGAAGTTGCGAGCGGGCGAGATTGCCCTCAAAATGTGGCGAGTTTCTAGTCTATCTGCGCCCCAAAGTGGTTAGCAGGCCTTGTGAGGTGATTCGTGGCCGGCCCGGAGAGTAGCGAGACAGGCGCAGCGCTTGCGCCCGCGCCGCCGCGGCCCGCGCGCACGATCGCGCTGGTCGGCCTCATGGGCGCGGGCAAAACCACCGTGGGCCGGCGCCTGGCCGGCGCGCTGCACATGCCGTTTGTCGATGCCGACGCGGAGATCGTCAAAGCCGCGGGCCGCACCATCGATGAAATCTTCGCCGAGCATGGCGAGTGCGCGTTCCGCCGCGGCGAACGCCAAGTGATCGCGCGCCTGCTCGAAGGCCCGCCCCAGGTGCTCGCCACCGGCGGGGGCGCCTTCATCGATCCGCGCACGCGCGAGCTGATGAAACAGCGCGCGATCTCGATCTGGCTCAAGGCGCCGCTCGATGTGCTGATGAAGCGCGTGCAAAAGCGCGATACGCGCCCGCTCTTGCGCGAGGACGATCCGCGCGCGGTGATGCAGCGCCTGATGAATGAGCGCTATCCGATCTACGCCGAAGCCGATATCACCATCGAAAGCGCCCCCGGCCCCCACCACGTCGCCGTTGACGCCATCCTCGAAGCGCTGCGCACGCACCTGGCGAAACCCGAATGAATACGCGCAAGAGCCTCGTCCTCCCCCGCCAGGGGGAGGTGGCGCGCGCGGCTCGTCCGCTGAAGCCCGAAGGGCGAAAGCGGAAGCGCGTGACGGACGGGCGGGCGCGAGCGCTTGCAAACCTCCGCGCTTCCCCCTCAGTCATGCTCCGCATGACAGCTCCCCCTATCGGGGGAGCACGAAAGACCTGAGCCGATGACCCAAACCATCCACGTCTCCCTCGGCGCGCGTTCGTATGACGTGCGCGTCGGCCCCGGTTTGCTGGCGCAAGCGGGCGCGCTGATCGCGCCGTTCGCGCCCACGGGACGCGTGTTCGTGGTGACGGATGAAAACGTCGCCGGCTTCCATGGCGGCTCGCTCAACGATGCGCTGGCCGATGTGGGACTGGAGGTTTCGGCCTTCATCCTGCCGCCGGGCGAGGAAACCAAGAGCTTCGCCGGCCTGGAATCGCTGTGCGCCGCGCTGCTACGCAAGGGGATCAACCGCAAAGACCTCATCATCGCCTTCGGCGGCGGCGTGATCGGCGATCTCACCGGGCTGGCGGCGGGGCTGATCAAGCGCGGCGCCGATTTCGTGCAAATCCCCACTACGCTGCTGTCCCAAGTGGATTCCAGCGTCGGCGGCAAAACCGCGATCGATACGGCCGAAGGCAAGAACCTGGTCGGCCTGATCCACCAGCCGCGCCTCGTCCTCGCTGACAGCGACGTGCTGCAAACCTTGCCCGAGCGCGAAATCCGCGCCGGCTATGCGGAAATCGTCAAGATCGGGCTGATCAAAGACCCGGAATTCTTCCAATGGTGCGAAGCTTTGGTCGGCGATGTGCTCGCCCTCAAAGCGCCCGCGCTCACGCACGCCATCGCCGCCGCCATCGCGCACAAGGCCCGCATCGTCGAGGCCGACGAGACAGAGCAGGGCGAGCGCGCGCTACTCAATCTCGGCCACACTTTCGCGCATGCGCTCGAAGCGCATGGCGGCTATTCAAGCGCGCTGATCCACGGCGAAGCGGTCGCCGCCGGCATGGCGCTCGCCTTCGCGCATAGCGCCGAGCTTGGCCTGTGCAGCGCGGAGGATGCAGAGCGCGTGAGAGAACACCTCAACCGCGCTGGCTTCATCACGGATTTGCGCCAGCTCCCCGGCGCGCCGTTCAACGCCGACACGCTGCTTTCCATCATGGCCGGCGATAAGAAGGCCGAAGCTGGCGCCGTCACGCTCATCCTCGCGCGCGCCATTGGCGGCGCTTACGTGCATAAGGGCGCGGACGAGCAGAAGCTTCGCGCCTTCCTCGCCCGCGCCGTGCAATGAGCGTGCGCCTGCGCCGCGCGCTGACGCGCATGCTGCTCGCAACCCAGCGCCAGATTGACCGCGCGCTCGTCGCCCTCGGCGATCCTTCCGCCAGCGTGCTAGCCGCCGCCCGCGCCGACATCGCCGCCGCCGACGAAGCCGCGGTCGAAACCGATCAGCGCCACCGCCTGATCGGCGCGCTCGATCTCTCCGAGCTCGAAGTGCGCGACGTGATGATCCACCGCAAATCCATGAAGATGCTCGACATCGATTTGCCCCCGCGCGAAATCCTGGCCCAGGCGCTCGCCAGCGCGCACACGCGCCTGCCGCTTTATCAGGGCGAGGTGGAGAATATCGTCGGCGTGCTGCACGCGCGCGATCTCTTGCGCGCCATTTCAGAGCACGGGCGCGACGGCTTCCTGGTGCGCGACATCATGCGCGACGCCTGGTTCGTGCCCGACACGACGATGGCTGAAGATCAGCTCGCGGAATTCCTGCGCCGGCGCGAGCATTTCGCGCTCGTGGTGGATGAATACGGCGCGCTGATGGGCCTGCTGACGCTGGAGGACATCCTCGAAGAAATCGTCGGCGACATTAAAGACGAGCACGACATCGCCGTCCAAGGCGTGCGCCCGCAGCCGGACGGCAGCG
>DAOMPU010000119.1:0-7622 GCA_035444925.1 Terricaulis sp.
CTGCTCGAATATTGGGATTACGCCCACAAGATTTTCGAATGGGCCGGCGGCGGTTACGCCAACATGATCCTCGATGACGGCGGCGACGCCACGCTGCTGTGCGTGCTCGGCCCGAAGGCCGAGAAGGATCCCTCCATCCTCGATAAGCCGACCAACGAGGAAGAAGAAGCGCTCTACGCCACGATGAAGCGCTATCTGAAAGAAAAGCCCGGCTTCTATTCGGCCATCCGCGATGCGGTGAAGGGCGTCTCGGAAGAAACCACCACGGGCGTGCATCGCCTCTATGAAATGGCCAAGAAGGGCGATCTGCCATTCCCGGCCATCAACGTGAACGATAGCGTCACCAAGTCGAAATTCGACAACCTCTATGGCTGCCGTGAATCGCTGGTGGACGCGATCCGCCGCGGCACCGACGTGATGCTTTCGGGCAAAGTGGCCGTGGTGTGCGGCTATGGCGATGTGGGCAAGGGCTCGGCCGCCAGCTTGCGCCAAGGCGGCGCGCGCGTGAAAATCACCGAGATCGACCCGATCTGCGCGCTGCAGGCGGCGATGGAAGGCTATGAAGTCGTCACCATGGATGACGAAGCGCCCCACGCCGACATCTTTGTGACCGCGACAGGCAACAAGGACGTCATCACCGTCGATCACATGCGGGCGATGAAGAACAACGCCATCGTCTGCAATATCGGCCACTTTGACAGCGAAATTCAGGTCGCCGGCCTCAAGAATTTCAAGTGGGACGAGATCAAGCCGCAAGTGCATCACATCGAGTTTCCGGGCGGCAACAAGATCATCCTGCTCTCGGAAGGCCGCCTCGTGAACCTCGGCAACGCCACCGGCCACCCGAGCTTTGTGATGTCTGCTTCCTTCACCAACCAGACGCTGGCGCAGATCGAGCTGTGGACCAACGGCAAGGCGTATAAGAACGAAGTCTATACCCTGCCCAAGCACCTCGATGAAAAGGTCGCCACGCTGCACCTCGGCAAGCTCGGCGCAAAGCTGACGAAGCTGAGCAAAGAGCAAGCCGATTATATCGGCGTGCCCGGCGCCGGCCCATTCAAGCCGGATCATTATCGCTACTAAAAGCGGCTCCGCCGCAAAACGCAGCGCCCGGCCGAAAGGCTGGGCGCTTTCGTTTTAGCGCGCCGGCGCCTGCACGCTTTCGAGATACGTGATCAGCGCGTCGATCTCGGCTGGCTCCAGCCTGAACTCAGGCATGTCGCTATGGCCGACCAGGATGCCCTCGGCGAGCGCTTCCTCAAGATCGCGCGGCGGATATTTTTGCGACAGCGTGCGCAAGGGCGGGGCGCTCGCATGCGCGCTTTCGCCGGTGAGGCCGATCGCGTGGCAGGCCGCGCAATTGGCTTCCGCGATGCGCTGGCCCGCGGCGGCCTCGCCCTTCGGCGCGCCCGCGCAGGCCGCCAGCGCGTTTGCGAGCACAACGCAAACACCGAGTTGACGGAGCGTGATGGGCGCCATGGCGATCCTCCTCATGCGCATTCGCATCGCAGCGGTGGAAAGACTCTATGTCGCCCGATTGCGCGCGTGCAATGGACTTGGCAGAAAGATGGCGCATCCCGGAGCCGCACAGCGCCATGCTGGTTCAAGCCACCCGCACCGTTTCAACGTGGACAGCGCGCGCGCTGTTCTACGTCGGGTTGTTTATTGTGGTGGTGGTGGCGCACCTGGCGCTCACCGGCGCGCTGCGGGCGCAAGGCTGGTCGGGCGGGGCCTCGCTGTTTGCATCCGGCGCCGGCGTACTGGCGCTGGTGATCGTGCTGGTGAACTTCGCCGATTGGCTGCGTCAAAAACGCGCCGAATGGCGCGAGCGCGCGCGAGAGAAGCAAGGCTTGCCCGATGGGCCGTGCTGCGTGGTGTGGCGCCCCGGCGTGAACGCCACCGATGAGGACGAAACCGCCATGCCCTGGGAAGTCGCCGGGCCTTTGCGCGCGCGCTATCCGCGCCTGGCGCGCCGGCTCGGCGTTGAGGGCGTCGCGGTGGTGGATTTTGAGGTCGGCGCCGGCGGGCGGGTGAAGAACGTGCATTGCGTGTACGCCTGGCCTTCGGACGTGTTCTATGACGCCGCCCGCGAAGCCATGCTGCGCACAAGATTTGAGCCGCGCGGCGATCGCCACGTGCGCTTCGGCGCCAGCTACAAAATGCCGTTCCTGTTTCGCATTTCCGGCGCTTCGAAGGTCAATCAGCAGGGGCGGCAGGCGCGCAAGCTGCGCCCGGCGCTGCAGGCGGCCGCCGATGCTGTGGAAAAGCTGCGCAGCGCGTCAGATCGCGCGGGTTAACGCGTTGAACTTTCTTAACTTAACCCGGCGTTCACCAATTTAAGCACTTGTTAACATCTCCAGCCTGTCCGCGCCGTTTTCATCGCGCGCGAACAGCGGGAGGATGCCTCTCGGGGCATGGCGATTCGTTTCGCCGAGAAGATGGAATTAGGGGTCGGTTTTGGACGTCGGATTCGTAAGCCTGCTGGTGGCGGGCGGCGCTGCCGCAATCGCCATCGCCGCGCTGCTTTGGGCGGTGCGCGTCACGGATGGCGCGCGCGGCGGCATCGACGCGTGGAAGAAGCGCGCGCGCGAGCTGGAGGATAAGGTCTCCTGGGCGGACGCGATCTTCGGCGCGCATCCTGGCGTGGTGCTGATCTGGGACGATGCCGCTTTGCCCGTGAACGAGGGCGATTGGGGCGCGCCGCGCATCTATGGCTCGCCGTTGGCGCTGGCCAGCATGCTGCGCTTTTCGGACGCGGCGATCGCCGCCGAACCGGCCGTGCGCATTCTGCAGGGCCTCTCCGCGTTTGACGCGCAAGACGCCACCGGCGCAGCCACGCGCCTTGGCCCTTCGCTTGCGCGCCTGCGCCGCGAAGGCGCGGCGTTCTCGCTCACCATCGCCACGCCGGACGGCGTGTTTGTTGAAGTGGATGGGCGCACCGCCGGCGCGCGCGCCGTGGTGTGGATCCTCGACGCCAGCGTGCGCGGGGTCGAGCATGGCGGCGGCGATGGCCGCTTGCCGGGCGGCAAGGTGATCGCCGGTGATCCCGCCGCTTTCCTCAAAATGTGGAACGCAGCGCCCTTCATGGCGTGGCGCGTCGATGGCCGGCTTGAGCTGGAATGGGCCAACTCGGAATATCTCGAGGCGCTCGGCGCCAAGAATCTGGACCTCGCGGTCGAGCGCAACCTGCAGGTCGATTCCGCGGTCGTGGAAATGGCGCGCAAGGCGATCGATTCCGGCGAAGTGATCGAGGAAGTGCGCGCCTGCACCGTGGGGCAGACGCGCCGCACGCTGCGCCTGCGCATGGCGCCGATCGCCGGCGGCGCGGCGGGCCTCGCCATCGACGTGACGGAGGCGGAAGCCTCGCGCGATGTGCTGGCCAAGCAGCAGCGCGCGCATGATGAAACGCTGAACGCGCTGGCCGAAGGCGTGGCGGTGTTCGATGCGCAAAAGCGCCTAGTGTTCCACAACCGCGCGTTCGAGCAGATGTGGGGCGTTGAAGCGGCGTTTTTGGCCGATCGGCCTTCGCACGCCGCGTGGCTCGATTATCTGAAGGAAAAGCGCAAGCTGCCGGCCACCGCGAATTACGCTGAATGGCGCGCGGGCGAGCTGGCGCTCTACCAAGAGCCGAACGAGCTGCCGGAAGATTTGTGGGTGCTGCCCGATGGGCGCATGCTGCGCGTGGCGCGCCAGCCTTATCCGGGCGGCGGCATCCTGATGATCTTCTCGGACATGACCAACGAGATTTCGCTGCGCAGCCAGTATGACGCGCTGCTGCAGACGCAGAAAGCCGCGCTCGATAAATTGCACGAAGCCATCGTCGTGTTCGGCCTCGATGGGCGCTTGAAGCTTTCCAACGCCGCGTTCTCGGCGATGTGGGAATTGCCGAAGGAATCAATCGAAGCGGAAATGCCGTTCGACCGTATGGTCGCGGCGTGCGAGCAGAAATTCCACGATCCGGCGGTATGGGCGCAGGTGCGTGCGCGCATCACCGATCCTTCGCCCGAAGCGCGCACCGAATTCCGCGGCGAAATGCGCCGCAGCGACAACACGGTGCTGAAATTCCTCACCCGGCCGCTGCCGGACGGCGCAACGCTCGTCGCCTTCCAGGACATCACCGCCGACCGGCGCGTGGAGGACGCGCTGCGCGAACGCGCCGAAGCGTTCGAGGAAGCCGATCGCCTCAAGACGCAATTCGTCGAGAACGTCTCCTACCAATTGCGCAACCCGCTGCAGGCGATCCACGGCAACGCCGAGATGCTGCATCACAAGATATTCGGGCCGCTGAACGATCGCCAGATCGAGCAGGTGGGCTCGATCATCGAAGCGTCCAGCAATCTCTCCAAGTTGATCGACAACATTCTCGATGTGGCGATGGTGGAAGCGGGCAATGTGCAGCTCGATCTCGGGCCGATGGATGTCTATGAAACCATCGCCGAGAGCGTGCAGATGGCGGCCTCCAAGGCGCGCGACACCGAAGTGCCGATCAAAATTCGCTGCGATCCGCAGATCGGGGAAATCTCCGCCGATCAGAAGCGCATCACGCAGGTGATCGTGAACCTGCTCTCCAACGCGCTGCGCCACACCGAGCGTGGCGACACGATCACCGTCTCGGCCGAGCGGCTGGACGGCATCGTGCGCCTCACCGTGGCCGATACCGGCAAAGGCATGAATTTCGACTCGCAGGCGCACGCGTTCGACAGCTTCCAAAGCGGCGATCGCCGCGGCGCGGGCCTCGGCCTCGCGCTGGTGCGCTCGTTCGTGGAGATGCACGGCGGCTGGGTGGCGCTGACCAGCGAACCTGGGCGCGGCGTCACCGTGACGTGCCATCTGCCCGACGAAGCGCCCCCGCCCGCCGGCCCCCCGCCAAGCCCCCCGCGCGATCGGCGCAAGGCCGCGGCGTAGGGCGTCAGTCTTTCAGGCGCGCCGCCCACATCGCCGTACTCGCATCAAGCTCGGCGCTCGCGCCTTGCTCCAGCACCGGCAGCAGGGCGTTCGCCATCTCTTTGCCGAGCTCCACGCCCCATTGATCGAATGGATTGACGCCCGCGAAAACGGCCTGGGCGAAGGTGCGGTGTTCGTAGAACGCCAGCAGCGCGCCGAGCGCTTCGGGCGTCAGGCCATCGATCGCCATCATCGTGGAAGCGCGATTTCCCGGGAAAGTGCGATGCGGCGCGAGGCGGTTCGCTTCCACTTCGCTCATGCCTTTGGCGATCATTTCGGCGCGCGCTTGCGCCTCGCTTTTGCCCACCATCAGCGCGCGCGCCTGCGCCAAAGCGTTGGCGAACACTTTGGCGCGGTGCGATTGCGGGCCCTCGTGATGGCCGGCGTTGACGATGAACTCAACTGGGATTTCCTGCGCGCCTTGGTGCAGCAACTGGAAGAACGAATGCTGCGCGTTCGTGCCCGCCGCGCCCCAGGTGACGGCGCAAGCCGGGCGCGCAATCGGCGCGCCTTCGCGCGTCACGCGCTTGCCGTTCGATTCCATTTCGAGCTGCTGAAGGTAGGCGGGCAAAAGCCGCAGCCGCTCTGAATAGGGGATCAGCGCGTAGGAGCCGCGCCCCAACGCTTCGCGGTTCCACATCTGGATCGCCGCCGAAAGCGCGGGCAGGTTGGCGCTGAACGGCGCGGTGCGGAAATGGCCGTCCATCTCCGCTGCGCCGCAAAGCAAGGCTTCAAACGCGCCATCAACCAGCGCTACGGCGCAAACCAGCGAAACGCTCGACCACAGCGAATAGCGCCCGCCGACCCAATCCCAAAACGCAAACACGTTCTCCGCCGGCACCCCCCAAGCGATGGCCTTCTCCGGCGCGGCGGTCGCGGCAGCCAGATAGGCAGGCCCCCAGGCGCTCACGAATTCGGCGTTCGCCAGCGTCTCTTGCGTGGTGAAAGTTTTGGAGACGACAATCAGCAGCGTGCGCGCAGGGTCCAGCCCTTCGATCGCATCCGCCGCATCGGCGCCGTCCACATTAGCGGCGAAGCGCACTTCAAGGCCCTTGATGCGCAGCGGCTTCAGCGCATCCATCACTAGGCGCGGCCCGAGATCGGAGCCGCCGATGCCCAGATGCACGATCGCATCGATGTCGGGGCGGATGCGTTTGGCGAACGCAGCCATCTTGGCGCGCGTATCTTTCACCTCAGCCGGCGCGTCATCGCCGCGCAGCGCCCAATGCTTAGCCGGGCGCCCTTCGGTGGCGTTGACGATGCCGCCGGTAAACAGCGCGTCGCGCTGGTGCGCAAAGCCTGCGGCTTCGGCGAGTTGCTCAAGCGCGTGCAGGGCGGGCGCATCGATGCGTTGCTTGGAGAAATCGGCCGTGAGATGCGGCGCTTCCAGCGTCAGCGCGCGCACCCGCGCTTCTCCCGCCGAGAATAGATCGGCGAGCGGAACGTGCGCCAATCGCGCCGCCTCCGCCTCGACGCGGCTCCAGGCTTGTGTCGTCGCGGCGGCGTCAGTGGCGGTCATGGCATTCTCGCAGAGGGTTTTAGGGGCGGCCTACGCTCACATATTGAAAGCCTTTGGCCTTCATTTCGCCAGGCGTATAAATATTGCGCAAATCGATCACCAGCGGCGTCTTGAGCGCATCCTTTACGCGGTCGAGATCGAGCGCGCGGAACTGATCCCATTCCGTGACGATCACCACGGCATCCGCGCCTTGCACGCAATCGTAGGGCCCGGTGGCGAACGAAACATCTTTCAGCAGATGCTTGGATTCTTCCATGCCCTCGGGATCGAACGCGCGCACTTTGGCGCCTTCCGCTTGCAACGTCGGCACGATGTCAAGCGCGGGCGCGTCGCGCATGTCGTCGGTATTGGGTTTGAAGGTGAGGCCCAGCACGGCGATGGATTTGCCCTTCACATTGCCGTCCATCGCTTCGATGATCTTCTGCGCCATCTTTTGCTTGCGCGCGGAATTGACCCGCACCGTGGCCTCGATCAGCTCGATCGGCGCATTGTGATCGCGCGCTGTCTTCATCAGCGCGATCGTATCCTTGGGAAAGCACGAGCCGCCATAGCCGGGGCCGGCGTTGAGGAATTTGCGGCCGATGCGGTTGTCGAGCCCGATGCCGCGCGCGACTTCCTGCACGTTGGCGCCAACTTGCTCGCACAGATCCGCCACTTCGTTGATGAAGGTGATCTTCATCGCCAGGAACGCGTTGGCTGCGTATTTGATCAGTTCGGAAGTGCGCCGTTCGGTGAAGATGATCGGCGTTTCGTTGAGGAAAAGCGGGCGATAGAGCTGGCGCATCAATTCGCGCGCGCGCTCGTCATTGGTGCCGACGACGACGCGATCGGGCCGCTTGAAATCGTTGATCGCCGCGCCCTCGCGCAAAAATTCGGGGTTGGACACCACGGCGAAATCGGCGCTCGGGTTGGCCTTCTTGATGATGGCTTCCACCTCATCGCCCGTGCCGACAGGTACGGTCGATTTGGTCACGACCACCGTGTAGTCCTGCATCAGACCCGCGATCTCCTCGGCGGCGGCGTAAACGTAGGAGAGGTCGGCGTGGCCGTCGCCGCGGCGCGAAGGCGTGCCCACGGCGATGAACACCGCGTCCGCATCGCGGATGGCGGCGGTGGGGTCGGTGGTGAACGAAAGCCGGCCTTGCTCGACGTTGTTTTT
>DAOMPU010000120.1:0-7566 GCA_035444925.1 Terricaulis sp.
ACAACGGCCCCTTATCCTGATTGACCGCCACCCCGATCACCAGCCGATCCACCAGGGCGGCCGAGCGGGCGATGATATCGACGTGCCCGTTGGTCACGGGATCGAACGTGCCGGGATAAAGGCCGACCAGCGGTTTGCTCATTCCCCGCCCTCCTCGCCTTCGGCATCGGCTTCGGCGCCGCCAAGCATTTCCAGCCGCTCGGCCGCCACCACGTGCTCGTCCTCGGCCACGTTGATCAAGATGACGCCCTGGGTGGCGCGCCCGGCGATGCGGATTTGATCCACGCCGGTGCGGATCAATTGGCCTTTATCCGTCACCAGCAGCAATTCTTCGCTGTCCTTCACCGGGAAGGAGGCGGTGAGGCGCGCGTCGCCGGTGAGGCGGTGCGCGATCAGCCCTTTGCCGCCGCGATTGGTGACGCGGTATTCGTAGGCCGAGGCGCGCTTGCCGAGCCCGCCGGAGGTGACCGCCAGGATGAATTGCTCTTGCGTCTTCAGCCACGCCAAGCGCTCGAACGGCGTCGGCGCTTCGCCTTCGGCGCCGGCGTCATCTTCCTGCTCGACCTCGACATCGCCGCGCGAGCCGGCGTCCCATTTGAAGTAATCGGCCACTTCCTTGGTGGTGACATCCACATGGCGCAGCACGCCCATGCCGATCACGCTGTCGCCATCCTTCAGATCGATGCCGCGCACGCCGGTGGAATCGCGGCCTTTGAACACGCGCACGTCCGTGGTGCGGAAGCGGCAGCACATGCCGTTCGCGGTGGTGAGCAGCACGTCATCGTCTTCCGTGCAGATTTGCACATCGACGATGCCATCGCCCTCATCGGGCTTCATGGCGATCTTGCCGTTGCGGTTCACCTGGATGAAATCGGAAAGCTTGTTGCGCCGCACGCCGCCAGAGCGGGTGGCGAACATCACGTCCAGCTTGTCCCAATCGTGCTCATCTTCCGGCAGCGCCATCACGGAGGTGATCGTCTCGCCCGCTTCCAGCGGGAAGAGATTGACCAGCGCGCGCCCCTTGGCGCGCGGATCGCCCTGCGGCAAGCGCCACGCCTTCATCTTATAGACCATGCCGGCCGACGAGAAGAACAGGATCGGCGCGTGCGTGGAGGCCACGAACACGCGCGTGACGAAATCCTCGTCCTTCATCACCATGCCCGCGCGGCCTTTGCCGCCGCGCCGCTGCGTGCGGTAAAGCGCAAGCGGGGTGCGCTTCACGTAGCCGCCGTGCGTAACGGTGACGACCATTTCCTCGCGCGGGATCAGCGCTTCGTCGTCGATCTCGCCTTCGCTTTCGGAGATCGGCGTGCGGCGCGGCACGCCGAACGCTTCCTTCACCTCGCCCATTTCGGCCTTGATGATATCGAAGATCATCGTGCGGCTGCCGAGAATTTCGAGCAGCTGGCGGATTTCCTCGGCGATCTCGTTCGCCGCCTTGGCGATATCGTCGCGGCCGAGGCCGGTGAGGCGCTGCAGGCGCAATTCAAGGATCGCGCGCGCTTGTTCTTCCGAGAGGCGGATCGTGTCGCCGGCGCCGATAATAGTGCGCGGATCGGCGATCAGCGCGATCAGCGGCATCATGTCGCCGGTCGGCCAATCGCGCGCCATCAGGCGCTCGCGCGCTTCGTTCGGATCGGCGGATTCGCGGATCACGCGGATCACGTCATCGATATTGGCCACCGCGATGGCGAGGCCCACGGTTTCGTGGCCGCGCTTGCGCGCTTTGGCGAGGCGAAATTTGGTCCGCCGCGTCACCACCTGCTCGCGGAAGCCGATAAAGGCCTCCAGCATCTGGCGCAGGCCCATCTGCTCAGGGCGGCCATTATTGAGCGCCAGCATATTGACGCCAAATGACGTCTGCAGCTGCGTGAAACGATAGAGCTGGTTGATGATCACATCAGCCACGGTGTCGCGCTTCAGCTCCACCACCAGGCGGATGCCGAAGCGGTTAGATTCATCGCGCACTTCGGCGACGCCTTCGATCTTCTTCTCGCGCACCAATTCGCCGATGCGTTCATAGACGCTGGCTTTGTTCACCTGATACGGAATTTCCGTGAACACGATGGCCTCGCGCCCGCGGATCGTCTCGATCTTATAGCGCGCCCGCGTGGCGACCGAGCCGCGCCCCGTCATCAAAGCCGCGCGCGCCGCCGTGCGCCCCAGAATTTCGCAGCCTGTCGGGAAATCCGGCCCCGGGATGATGTCGAGCAGATCGAGATCGGAGATGTCGGGATTGTCGATCAGCGCCACGGCGGCGTCGATCACTTCGGAAAGATTGTGCGGCGGGATGTTGGTGGCCATGCCCACCGCGATGCCGCCCGCCCCGTTCACCAAGAGGTTCGGATAGCGCGCCGGCAGCACGGTCGGCTCCTGGCGGTCGCCGTCGTAATTGTCCTGAAAGTTGACCGTATCTTCGTTGATGTCGGTCAGCAGCGCGCCCGCAGCTTTGGCCAGGCGGCTTTCGGTGTAGCGCATCGCCGCCGGCGGATCGCCGTCGATCGAGCCGAAATTGCCTTGGCCATCGACGAGCATCAGGCTCATCGAGAAATCCTGCGCCATACGCACCAGCGCGTCATAGATCGCCTGGTCCCCGTGCGGGTGATAGCGGCCCATCACTTCGCCGACCGTGTTGGCCGATTTGCGGTAACGCTTGTCGTGCGTGTTGCCCGCCTCATCCATCGCGTAGAGGATGCGCCGATGCACGGGCTTCAAGCCGTCGCGCACGTCGGGCAGCGCCCGGCTCACGATCACGCTCATCGCGTAATCGAGATAAGAGCGCCTCAGCTCATCCTCGATGGTGATGAGCGAAACGCCTTTGGGGAGGGATGGGCCGCCGTTGTCGGCGGGATCGGACGTGTCTGACACGGATCGCCGGTCTCTAATCTGCTGCTGAACGAAAAAAGCTTCGAGTAAAAGCGGCGAAAAACTCGCCCTCGAATCCTTGGTAAACTAACATCGTGGGGCGGCTGCGGCAAACCAAGGAGCCCCCCATGCGCCCTCTCGTCGCCCCAGTTTTCAAAGGGCTTTTTGCGGCGCTTTTGGCGGCGCTCGCCGCCTCTTGCGCCAGTTCCGCGCCTGATCGCTCGCCGGCGCTCGATTTGCCCGCGCGCAACGCTTGGATCGTGGATCGCCAGGGCCGCGCCGTGGGCCAGGCCCAAATCACCGAGGCGCCGGGCGGCGTGTTGATTCGGCTGGAATTTTCGCAAGGCGCGAGCCACCCGGGCTGGCGCGGGCTGCATTTGCATGCGCGCGGCGATTGCAGCGATTTCGCCGCCGGCTTTCAGGCCGCCGGGCCACACCTCGGCGCCGGCGCACATGGCTTGCGCAACCCGGCCGGGCCCGAAGCGGGCGATCTGCCCAATATCTACGCCGGCGCCAGCGCCTTTGGGGCTGAATTTTTCTCTCCCTTCGTGACGCTGCACAGCGCCGCCATCGGCGCCCGCGCGCCCCTGCTGGACGCTGACGGAACCGCCCTCATCATCCACGCCGGCCCCGACGACCATGAGAGCCAGCCGATCGGCGGCGCGGGTGAGCGCGTGGCCTGCGCGGCGTTCACGCCGCTTCCCTGATGGAGCGCCCCTCATGTTGACCCGAAGAAGCTTCGCCGCCGCGCTGCCGCTCCTGGCCGCTTGCCAAAACACGCCCGCCGCACCGACCGCGCCAGCCTGGCGCCAAGGCCCCGACGCGCCCTACGCGACGCAGGAAATCTATCCCGCGCTCCATCGGGAGCGCGTCTGGATCGCCGGCGGCTTCTCGCCGGACGCGCGCGGCGCCACCGAGCGCGTGATCGTGTTCGATCCCGCACGCGAAAGCTGGGCGGACGGCCCCGCCCTGCCCGCGCCCGCCCACCACGTGCATCTCGCCGCGCTGGATGGCGATTTGTACGCCATCGGCGGCTATCTGGGCGGCGACACGCGCATGCGCTGGATTTGCACGCCGCGCGTTCTGAAGCTTGCGGGCGAAACCTGGGTTGAAGCGCCCGCTTTGCCCGCGCCTGTCGGCGAAGCCGCGCCGATCGTGCATGACGGACGCATCCACCTCATCGGCGGGCGCGCCCCGCGCGACGCCGCGGCCAACGCCGCCTGGGAGGATCAGGCCGACATCGCCGATCATTTCGTGTTCGCCAACGGGGCGTGGGCGCGCGCGGCGCCGCTGCCGATGGCGCGCAATTCCGCCGCCGGCGTCAGCGATGGCGCGCTTTTGCATGTCGTTTCCGGGCGCACCGTCGAGAGCGGCCAAACCGGCGCGCATCATGTTTACGATCCCGGCGCCGATCGCTGGAGTGCGGCGCCGGATTTTCCTGAGCCGCGCGGCGGCCTGGCGGCCGCTTTTTGGCGCGGGCGCCTGGTCGCCGGCGGCGGCGAAATCTTCGAGCCGCCGTCGGTCGGGACCGCGCTCTACGCCTTCAACGCGGATGGGTGGCGCCCGTTTGAAACGCTGCCCGTCTCCCGCCACGGCTATGGCATGATTTCCGCGGGAGAGGCGCTCCTTTGCGTGGGCGGCGCGCAAAATGTCGGCGGGCGCGGCACGCTCGCGCGTTTGGATATACTGGATTAAGGCTTAAGCCTCCGCGATCAACTGATCGCGCACCTCGGCGGCGAGTTCGTACGCGCGCACGCGCGCCTCGTGATCATAGATGTGCGAGGCCAGGATCAATTCATCCGCCCCGGTGCGGCGGATGAACGCCTCGATGCTGCGCTTAACGGTGCGCGGCGAGCCGATCGCCGAACACGCCAGCACCATTTCCAGCTGCGCGCGCTCGGTGACGTTCAGCGTGCTTTCAAACTCCGCATCCGGCGGCTGCAGCTTTTGCGGCGTTCCGCGCCGCAGGCTCACAAACGCCTTCATCAGCGAGCTGGAAAGCAAGCGCCCTTCGTCATCGCTCGGCGCCGCAAAGATATTGAAGCCCAACATCACGTAAGGCTCCTTCAGCATCGCGGACGGCTTGAACCGTCCGCGATAGAGCGCGAGCGCCTCCATCATCTGCGCCGGCGCAAAGTGCGAGGCGAACGCAAACGGCAGCCCCAGCATCGCCGCCAGCTGCGCGCCATAGGTGGAAGAGCCGAGAATCCAGAGCGGCACGTTGCTGTTTTCGCCCGGCACCGCGCGCACGGCCTGGTTCGGCTCGCTGGGCCCCAGCAACGCTTGCAGCTCCAGCACGTCTTGGGGGAAGCGATCCTCGCCGCCAATCAAAGTGCGCCGCAGCGCCTGCATCACCGCACGGTCGCCGCCCGGCGCGCGGCCGAGCCCGAGATCAATGCGCCCCGGATAGAGCGCCTCCAGCGTGCCGAATTGTTCGGCGATCACGATCGGCGCGTGGTTCGGCAGCATTATGCCGCCCGCGCCGACACGGATGGTCTTGGTCGCGCCCGCCGCGTTCATCATCGCGAGCGACGTCGCCGAGCTCGCGATCCCCGGCATGGCGTGGTGCTCGGCCAGCCAGAAGCGCTGATAGCCCAAACGCTCAGCGTGCCGGGCCAAATCGCGGCTATTGGCCAGCGCTTGCGTAATGTCGCCGCCTTCAACGATAGGCGCGAGGTCGAGAACCGAAAACGGGATCATGCAAACAATATGGGCGCTCCTTGCGAAGCGCCCAATACAGTTTCGCGTTTAGACGGCGATTTCCTCAGAACGGAATTTCGTCGTCCAGATCTTGATTGAAGCTTTCGCGCGGGCCGTCGCTAACGCGCTTCTTGCCGGCGCTGGAGCTGAAATTCGAGCCGCCGTCGTCGTCATACGAGCGCCCGCCGCCATCGCCCTTGCCGCCCAGCATGGTGAGCTCGCCGCGGAAGCGCTGCAGCACGACTTCCGTGGTGTATTTCTCCACGCCATTCTGCTCGTATTTGCGCGTTTGCAGCTGGCCTTCGATGTAAACCGTCGAGCCCTTCTTCAGATATTGCTCGGCCACCTTGGCGATGTTCTCGTTGAAGATCACCACGCGGTGCCACTCGGTCTTTTCCTTACGCTCGCCGCTTTGCTTGTCGCGCCAGGTTTCGGACGTCGCGACGCTGAGATTGACCACCGGATCGCCATTGTTGAGGCGACGAATTTCCGGGTCTTTGCCCAGATTGCCGACCAAAATCACTTTGTTGACGCTGCCAGCCATCGCCGACCTCCTGTTTCCTGCGCTGTATTCGATGGACGAGGCATCCGCCGGCTGATCCGGACAAATGTTCTCTCTATGTTCTATAATCCGACTCGCCCTATTGGTAAAGGCCTTCTTAACGGCTCGCCGCAGCCGTGAGCCGAAACGAGCCGACCTATTCTGTGCGCAGCCAGATACAGGCGGCGCAATGTTTCCCATTTGTTCTTGATGTTCGGGCGACTCTCGCTACTAAATGTAGTGGCCGCCGCTGGGGTTTAGCGGCACGCAGAAAGCCGCCATGAGCCTCACCGCACCCGCTTTGTTCGTCGGCCACGGATCGCCGATGAACGCCATTGAAGATACGCCCTCGGCCCGCGGCTGGGCGGAGATCACGCAGCGCTTCCCGCGCCCGCGCGCGATCGTGTGCGTTTCGGCCCATTGGGTCACGGAAGGCGTGCGCGTCACATCGAATATAATGCCCCGCACGATCCACGATTTCGGCCGCGGCTTTCCCCAGGCGCTGTTCGATCAGCAATACCCCGCGCCCGGCGATCCAGAACTCGCATCAGACATAGCAGCCCGCCTCGCGCCGTTCGGCGCGCGGCTTGATGAAAGCTGGGGCCTCGACCACGGCACGTGGTCAGTGGTGAAGCACATGTACCCCGAAGCGGACGTGCCGATCGTGCAGGTGAGCCTCGACGCGCGCCGCGCGCCGCAAGAGCATTACGCCATCGGTCAAGCGCTCGCTTCGCTGCGCGACGAGAACGTCCTGCTGATCGGCTCGGGCGACATCGTGCACAATCTGCAAAGCTTCTTCCGCAACCAGGGCAAGGCGACGCCCTGGGATCAGGAATTCGACGATTACATCATCGATGCGGTGGCCCGCCGCGATCACGCGGCGGTGCTGAACTACGTGACCCACCCCGCCATCCCCGCCGCCAACGCCGATTGGGAGCATTTTTTCCCGATCTTCTACACGCTCGCCGCTCAGCGCGCGGGCGAGACGCCGGAGGTGTTCAACCGCCATTTCTTCCCAGGCATTTCCATGACCTCGATCGCGTTCGGCCTGCCGCAATGAAAGACGCGCTGACCCACATCCGCGTGCGCGGCGCGCGCGAGCACAATCTCAAGGGCGTGAACGTCGATATTCCGCGCAATGAGCTGGTGGTGATCACCGGGCTTTCCGGCAGCGGCAAATCCTCGCTCGCGTTCGATACGATCTACGCCGAAGGCCAGCGCCGCTACGTGGAATCGCTTTCCGCTTACGCGCGCCAATTCCTTGAGCTGATGCAAAAGCCGGACGTGGATTCGATCGAAGGGCTTTCGCCCGCGATTTCGATCGAGCAGAAAACCACCTCGCGCAATCCGCGCTCCACCGTCGGCACCGTTACCGAGATTTACGATTACATGCGCCTCTTATGGGCGCGCGTGGGCGTGCCCTATTCGCCCGCCACCGGCCAGCCGATCGCGGCGATGCA
>DAOMPU010000121.1:0-7393 GCA_035444925.1 Terricaulis sp.
TCACGTTGATCGGCTTGCCGGTTTCGGCGGCGGCGACCAGCAGGTCGGTCTGGCGCGAAAGGAACGCGGGGATCTGAAGCACGTCCACCACTTCGGCCACGTCCGCGCATTGATCGGGCAGGTGCACGTCAGTGATCACCGGCACGCCCAGCTTGGTGCGGATTTCCTCGAAGATCGGCCCGGACTTGGCCAGCCCCGCGCCGCGCTTGGTGGCGAGGCTGGAGCGGTTGGCCTTGTCGAAGCTGGTTTTGTAGATGAAGCCCGCGCCCGCGCGCGCGAACAGCCCACGCAGGAATTCCGCCGTTTCAAGCGCGTGCCCTCGGCTCTCCAACTGGCACGGGCCGCAGATGAACGTGAGCGGCAGGTGGTTGCCAATTTCCAGCGGCGTGGATTCCACGCGCGGAATGCGGATGATGGGGGCGGGCATGCTCATGGATGGGGGCCTCTGATCAGGTTCCAAACCACATAGGCCGGCGCGCCTCATCCCTCAACCATGCGAACCGCAGGGGAGGCGCCTTTAGGCGGCGACCACCTGATCCGGCGCGGCCAATGGGCAGGGGTGCTCCTCCGCCGCCGCGCGCGCGGCCAGCCAGTCGCGGAACAGGGCGGTCTCGGGGGTGAGATTGCGCCCCGCCTGCCATACCAGCCAGTACGAAAAATCATCCCGCAGCGAGACATTGAACGGCGCGCAAAGCCGCCCGGCGCGCACTTCGTCGATCGCCAGCCAATGCCGGCCCAGCGCCACGCCATCGCCCTGCAGCGCCGCGCGCAGCAGCAGCCCTGAATCGTCAAACACCGGCCCGCGCGCGGGCTCGGGCCAATCCAGCCCCGCCGCGCGGAACCAGCGCGCCCAGGGCGTCCATGCGTTGCGCAGGAACGCCGCGCGCGCGAGGTCCGCCGGCTCTCGCAGATTGAGCCGATCCCGGTACGCGGGCGTGCACACCGGCGTCAGCGCCTCGTCGAACAGTTTGGCTGATTGCATCCCCTCCCAGCCGCCGCGGCCCAGCCGCACGCCGAGATCGACGCCCTCTTTCTTGAAATCGCTCAGCCGGTCGGTGACGCGCAGTTCGATATCCACATCCGGCCGCTCGGCCCGGTATTCGCCGAGCCGCGCTGACAGCCACGCTGCCGCCAGGCTCGGCACGGCGCTGAGCACGATCGGGCGTACGGCTTTCGGCGCCCGCGCGCGGGGCGGGGCAAAGGCTTGCTCGAGAATGGAAAGCCCCTGGCGCACCTGGGCGTGCAGGCGCTGGCCGTCCTCGGTCAGGCGCATGATGTTGCCTTCACGGCGGAACAGTTTGAGGCCGAGCCGCTCCTCCAACTCGCGGATGCGATGGCTGACCGCGCCGTGCGTGAGGCCAAGCTCCTCGGCGGCCCTCGAATACGAGTTCAGCCGCCCGGCCGCCTCGAAGGCGCGCAGCGTCTGCAGGGACGGCATCTGGGCCATTTTCGGACCCCTCCGGCATGTGAATTCCGCTCACATCCAAGTCGTGAAGCCCTCGTTCGTATGCAAGGGGGCGGCTTCCCAATTTCAGCTTGTCGCCGGCGAGGCGCCGGCCCCGAAAATTGGAGGATCGCGTCATGTATTTCCGCATTCTCGACCACGGCTCGCCCCTGGCCGCGAAGCTCGCTTCGATCGCGGTTTCGGCCGCTTTGGTTCTGGTGGTCGCCGCGCCTGTGCTGGCGCTGGCGGCGCGCATCGTCGCTTGATTCTTTGCCCAACTGGCGGGGCCGCCCCCGTCCCAAACCCTCGCGGCCCCGCCATTTTTTTGCAGGCGATGACATTCGCCCCGCGGCATGCCAATTGCGGGGCATGACGAAGATCGATCCCGCGGCCGCCATCGCCGCCGGCCAGGACACAATCCGCACCGAGGCGCGCGCGCTGGATACGCTGGCCGAGGCGCTGGGCGGCGTCTTGAAGCAGCCTTTCAGCCACGCCGCGCAGCTGCTGGCGGAAACAGAAGGCCGGGTGATCGTCACCGGCATGGGCAAATCCGGCCACATCGCCCGCAAGATCGCGGCGACCTTGGCCTCCACCGGCACGCCGGCGCAATTCGTCCACCCCGCCGAAGCCAGCCACGGCGATCTCGGCATGATTTTGGAGCGCGATTGCGTGCTGGCGATTTCGCGCTCAGGCGAAACCGGCGAGGTTTCGGATCTGCTGTATCATTGCCACCGGCTCGGCATTCCGCTGATCGGGATGACGTTCAAACCCGGCTCGACCTTGGCGAACGCCTCCAGCGCGGCGCTGGTGCTGCCCGAATGCGGCGAAGCCAGCGAGGATGCGCCCGCGCCCACCACATCGACCACGATGTGCCTGGCGCTCGGTGATGCGCTGGCGGTGGCGCTGATCAAGGCGCGCGGGTTCAACAAGGATGATTTCGGCGCGATCCATCCCGGCGGCAAGCTGGGCGCGGCGCTGAAGCGCGTGCGGGATGTGATGCGCGTGGGCGCCAGCGACCCGCTGATTGGCCCCGACACGCCGGTGCCCGATGCGATCGCCGCGATCAGCGCCGGCGGCATTGGCGCGGTTGGCGTGGTCGAGGCCGGCAAGCTGATCGGCATCATCACCGATGGCGACCTGCGCCGCGAACTGACGCCGGAAGCGTTCGGCAAAACCGCGCGCACGATCATGACGGCCGGGCCGAAAGTGATCGCGCCCGACGCGCCGGTGGCGGACGCGATCGCCATAATGAATGATAAGCGCATCACGCTGTTGTTTGCGGTGGAAGACGGCAAGCCCGTCGGCGTGGTGCACATGCACGACCTGCTGGCGGCGGGGGTGCGCTGAACACAACGCACGCACGCTCTCATTCCGGCCGAAGCGGAGCGGAGAGCCGGAACCCAGAGCCGCCGACGTGACGTTTGCTCTGGGTTCCAGATCGCGCTACGCGCGTCTGGAATGAGAGGGCGGAGGGGACTTTTCGATGAAATATCTTGCGGGTTTTGTGATTGCCGGGGCGCTGACGCTCGCCGCGCCTGCCGCCGCGCAAGAGGCGCAAGGCTTCTCCGCGCCGGTCGAAGCGCAAATCCAATCCGTGCTGCCGCGCATGATCGCCTGGCGGCGCGATTTCCACCAGAACCCGGAGCTCTCCTACGAAGAAGTGCGCACCGCGCGCGTGATCGCGGCGCATCTGCGCAGCTTGCGCCTGGAAGTGCGCACGGGCGTTGCGCAAACCGGCGTCGTCGGCGTGTTGCGCGGCGGGCGCCCAGGGCCGGTGATCGCGCTGCGTGCGGATATGGATGCGCTGCCGGTGACGGAAGAGGGCGATCTGCCGTTCCGTTCGCGCGCGCGCGGCACGTATAACGGCCAGCAAGTCGGCATTATGCACGCCTGCGGGCATGATACGCACATGGCGGTGCTGATGGCCGCCGCCAGCGTGCTCGCGGCGCGGCGCGAGGAAATCGCCGGCACCATCATTTTCGTGTTCCAACCCTCCGAAGAAGGCGCGCCGCCCGGCGGACTCGGCGGCGCGCGGCGCATGCTGGAAGAAAACGTGTTCGGCGATCTGCAGCCGGAGGCAATCTTCGGCCTTCACGCATGGCCGGGCGAAAGCGGCACGGTGACGATGATCCCCGGCCCGTTCATGGCCGGCTCCGATCGGCTCGACATCATTGTAACAGGCAGCCAAACGCACGGCGCGCAGCCGCATGCGGGCATCGATCCGATTGTCGTCTCCGCGCAAATCATCAACGCGCTGCAAACCGTGCCTTCGCGGCAGATGGATGCGGTGCGCTCGCCGGTGATCGTCACCATCGGCATGATTCAGGGCGGCGTGCGCTACAACATCATCCCGCAAACCGTCGAGATGCAGGGCACGATCCGGTATCTCAATCCCGAGACGCGCCAGGATTTGTACGATCGCATTCGCCGCACGGTGGCCGAAATCGCCGCCGCTTCAGGCGCGACGGCGGAAGTGAACATCGCGGAGAATGCGATCCCCACCGTCAATCCGCCTGCGCTCGCAACGCGTGCGCGCGCGGCCGCGGCACGTGCGCTTGGCCAAGAGCGCGTGATCGATGGTTACCCGGTGATGCCGGCGGAAGATTTCGCCTACTTTCAGCAAGCCGTGCCGGGCTTCTTCTTTTTCTACGGCGTCAATCCGCCGGGCGTGACCACGGCGGAAGCAGCGCCCAATCATAATCCGCGTTTTTTTGTGCATGAGCCGGCGATGGAAACGGCGCTGCGCGCCATGCTGGCGGTTGCGCTAGACCGGGTCGGCGAGCAGAATTGAGCGCACGATTCATCCCCCAAATGGGGGATGAGCCGAAAAACACGGCGAATGTTATCATCGCTACGCCTCGTGTTTTGCTTGACTTGCTGCAAGTGCGCAGGCCCTATGCCGGTATGGACTAACGGTCGCGATATCGGCCGCGCGGCGACGCGCCCTGATTTTCGTAAATTTCGGACTCGTCCAACGTCATCTCTGCGCAATCGGGTGCGGACGGCGGCGCAATCTAGGAGCGTAGCGATGGCTACAGGCGTCGTAAAATGGTTTAACATGGCCAAGGGTTTTGGCTTCATCGCGCCTGACGAGGGCGGGGCTGATGTGTTCGTACACGTCAGCGCTGTGGAGCGTTCGGGCCTCACGGGTCTGCGCGAAGGCCAAGCGGTGTCGTTCGACACCGAGGTCGATCCGCGCAAGAACAAGCCTTCGGCTGTGAATATCAAGCCGGTCTAGTTTTTCGGGCCTACTTGTGTAATCGCCGTGCGGGCCTCCGCGCGGCGATTTTTCTTTGGAGCACAAGACAACCATGACTGCCCCGTTCCGCCTCTACGGCGCTGAGCTTTCGCCTTACTCGGTGAAGGTGCGTTCTTATCTGCGCTTCAAGGGCCTGGAATTCCAATGGCTGGAGCGTTCGAACGCGCGGCTGGAAGAATTCTCGCGTTACGCCAAGCTGCCGCTGGCGCCGATCTTGGTGGATGCGGAAGATAACGCGCTGCAGGATTCCACGCCGATGATCGAGGCGGTGGATGCGCAATATCCCGAACCCTCCATCACGCCCGATGACGAAGCGCTCGCGTTCGTCGCGGCGCTGCTCGAGGATTACGCGGATGAATGGCTCAACAAGGCGATGTTCCACTATCGCTGGACCTATGCGGACGATCAGCAAAGCGCCGCCAAGCGCATCGTTGAAATGTTGTTCGAAGGCGCAGAGGCGCCGGAGGGCACGCAGGAGGCGGTGCGCACGCGCATGGCCGGGCGCCTGCACCATGTCGGTTCCTCGCCAGAAACCGCGCCGCTGATCGAAGGCTCGTTCACGCGGCTGATCGGGTTGCTGGAAGCGCTGCTGCAGGGCCGCGCCTATCTGTTTGGCGGACGCCCGAGCCTCGCGGATTTCGGGCTTGGCGCCCAATTAAAGCAATTGCTTTCCGATCCCACGCCCGGCGCGCTGCTGAAGGCGCAGGCGCCGAACGTGGTGGCCTGGATCGCGCGCATGGAACATCCACGCGCCGAAGGGCCGTTTGCGTCGCTGGCGGACGTGCGCGCGCCGCTGGCCGAGATTTTGCGCGCGGAAGCGGCGGGCGCCTATCTGATCTGGATGGCCGCCAACGCCGATGCGGTGGAGGCGGACGCTTCCGGTGTAAGCGTCGATATCGGCGGCTCGATTTTCACTCAGAAACCACAGCGTTACGCCGCTAAAGCGCTGGCTGAGCTGCGCCGCAAGCGCGCGGCGGCGCAAAGCGCTGCGCTGGCGGATCTGCTGGAGGAAACCGGGTGCGCTGCATTTCTCAGCGGCGCGCCGGCGGATGAAGCCGATGCGGGTGACGCCGAGGATGGCGACGAGGCGTGATCTCGCCGTCACAGGCCACGCGCAGCAGCAACGCTGGGTGGATTCCTGTTTTCCCGTTGGCTAGTCTCTCCCTGGCCTAGAGGCGGTACCGGGAGGGGTGAGTGCTGAGGATTCTTGCACTGGCGTGCGCAGGCGCGTTGTTCGCCGGCGGCGCGTCGGCGGAAACGTATCGTCTCAATTACGAGGTCGCGGTGCTCGGCGTGGTTGAGCTTGGCAGCGCCAGCTACGAAGTCACCACCAGCGGCGCGCGCTATGCCGTGCGCGCCAATGTGCGCACCTCCGGCCTCGCGCGCATGTTCGATCAGACGGAAATTAACGCCGCCACCAGCGGCTCGGTTTCGCCGCAGGGCTTGGCCTGGACGCGCTACGATATTTCTCACGCGTACGCCGGCAAGTTTCGCCGCACGCGCATGGATCGCGCCGCCGGCGCGGTCACCTCCGAAATCACGCCCGAATATCGCGACCGCGGCGATCCGCCCGCCACCGCCGCGCATCAGCGCGCCTCGTATGATCCGCTTTCGGCCTTGTTTGCGCTCGGGCGCCAAGTCGGCGCGGCGCGCGCCTGCCGCGGCGCAGTGCTGGTCTATGACGGGCTGCAGCATTATCGCCTTGCGCTGTCGGGCGGCGCGGAAGGCAATTTCAACGGCGGCGGCTATAGCGGCGCGTCGGTGACGTGCCAGTTCCGCTATGAGCCAATTGCGGGCTTCAACATGACGTCGCAAGAGCGCTCGGCGATCCCGGTCGGCGAGGCGGTGTTCGCGCTGCCGAACGGGGCGGTGTTCGCGCCGCCGCTGCGCTTGGCCGTGCCGACGCCGGTTGGCCGCGCGGTGGTCAATCTGCGCAGCTATCAGCGCTCGGAATAACGCGCGCGCTCACGGGCCAGGCGTGATGGTTACATTGGTGATCTCAAGCCCGTAGGCCTGATCCTGGTTGGCCGTGATGGCGCGAAAGCCGATCGCGTCGATCGCCATGCCTGCCGGCAGCTGAAAGCGCACCACGCCCGGCTGCGCCGCGATCTCCCGGCTCACCCACTCCGCCGGCGCGATGCCTTGCAAGCTCACCGCCAGCGCGCTGGCCGGATTGATGTTGAGCGGATTGTAGCTGACCTCGACCGTCACCGGGCGATCACCGATCAGCGCGCCGGCTTCCTCGCCCAGCAAGATGCGCACGCCCCGCTCGGCCGGGGTGGGCTCGGGCATGTTCGGCAGAACGGCGATCCGCAAGGTCAGCGGGCGGCCCCAAAAGTCGCGCACCACGGTCATGTGCTGCTCGGGGCTCGGGCTCGGGGCGTCGAACGCCGCCGGGCCCAGCACAAGCGCCGCGCCTTGGCGTTCCGCCGCCGCCGGGCGTGGCTCGCGCGGCCATTTTTGCGGCTCGAGCCCGAACAGAATGATGAGCGCCGCGACCACTATCGCCAGCGGATAGAAAATGAGCGGCTGCATAAGAAGGCGCATAATCGGGTGTTGTAATCATCGCCCGCCGCGCGGCAAGGCGCGACCGCACGGGATCGACGCTGGCCCCGATGGCGCCGGGCGCCTAGAATGCGCGCGAACGGGGAAGGGTGAGGCGGCATGAACGCGCTGAAACTGGGCAAGAT
>DAOMPU010000122.1:0-7350 GCA_035444925.1 Terricaulis sp.
ATCGCCGGCATCCCGTTCGGGCGGGCGGGGAAGACCAACATGGTGCGGGTGTTAAGGCTGGAATAGCTCAGTCGCCGCCGCGCAGCCGCAACGCGCTCACGCCGATCCATAGCGCCAGCAGCGCCAGGGGCGCTGCGATCATCAGCAGCGTGCTCGCTTGCATTTCCGGCGCCCAATATTGCTGCACAAGATACGCCGCCCCGATCAGGATGGCCCAATGCGCCGCCGCCACCAGCGCGGCGATCAAACCGCGAAAGGAAAACACGCTCCAATCCGTGCGCCCGCCGATGAGGCGCAGCAGCAGCAGCGCGAGGCCCGCCGCAGCCGCCGCCGCGCTCAGCAGCATGAGCCAATAATGACCCTGCACCGGCTCGCACTCAGGCGAGAGCAGCAACACCGGCGCAGCCGGCGCGCAGGCGGCGGCCACGTCGCTCAGATCAGCGCCGGTATAGGCTGCCATGGCGTAGAGCACGCCAAGCGCCGCCGCCACGCCCAGCGCGGGCGCGAGCAGAATGGCGATCAGCGCGCGAACAATCATGTTTCCCCCGCATCCGGCATACGCGCCCGGGCGAAACGGCGCGCGCGCATACCCCGGCTACAGCACTTCGCGGCGGTGCACGGTCGCCTTCGACGCGAGTGAGAAGCGCGGATCGGCCGCTTCGATGCGCCCCAGCGCCAGCTCCGCGGCCATACGCCCGACTTCGGGGCCATGCTTGAAGCCGTGCCCCGAGCCGCCGCCGACAAGGATGAGCGCGCGCTGCTCTGGATGGCGGTCGATCAGGAAATCGCCATTTGACGTGTTCTCGTACTGGCAGACGCGAAACTCGGAGAAGGGTTGTTCGGCCAGCGCTGGGAAGCGCCGCGCAACAAAAGCGCGCAGCAGCGCCATGCCTTCTTCGCTCATGCGCCGATCGCCGCTATCGGGATCGAACGGCGCCCCGTGCGTATCGCGCGCGATCTTGAAGCCGCGGCCTTCAAGATTTGGGAAGCCGTAATAGAGATCGCCGCCATTGAAATCGGCCCAGCCGGGCAGGGCGGCGGCATCGAACCGCGCATCGCCATCGGGCGGTGCGATGAAGGCGATCTCCTGGCGCGTCACGAACAGGCGCTCACTCATGATCTCGGGAAACACTTTTCCAAGCCACGGCCCGCACGCATAGACGATGTGCTCAGCATGATAACGTGCGCCGTTCAGCAGCACGTCCGCGCCATTCTCGGCGGCGGCGCCCGGTTCGGCATGCGCCTCCAAATAGTCGCCGCCGCGCGCAACGTACATACGCACCAGCTCCTGCACCGCGCGCCGCGCCATCAGCGCGCCGAATTCCGCTTCAAACAGGCCAACGCTTGCGCCCGCAAAATCAATCTGCGGCCAGCGCGTGCTGAGGGCCGCGTTGTCCAGAACTTCAAGCGGCAGGTTCAACTCTTCATGCACGGCGATGCTGTCGCGCGCGTAATCGACCATCTGGCCGAAGAAGAACAAGACGCCGTGCTGATGAAACAGCGGCAGCGCCGAGCGCTCGGAGAGCCGTTTCCATTCGCGCAGCGAATCCAGCGCCATGCGCGTGTACAGCGCGTCGCGCCCGTAAGAGCCGCGCGTCATGCGGCTTTCGCCGCCCGAGGAGGCGCGCGCATTGGCCGGCCCCATCTTGTCCACCAGCAGCACGCGTTGGCCAGCGCGGCGCAAATGCTCCGCGGTCCATGCGCCAAACACGCCGGCGCCGATCACGATGGAATCGTAGGAGCGCGCATTGGTTGGCGGCGCGCAGGCGATCGCCGGCAGCGCCGCCGTGGCGGCCAGGATCGATCGGCGCGTGTAATTCATGTGTCCGCCTCCCAAGGCTGGACACTAAGCGCGCGCGAAGGGTGCGCAAGGCAAAACCCTTAGCTCACCCTAATCGCCGGCGCCGGCTTGCTCAGCCGCGCCACATTATCCAGCGCCGCGCTCGCAATGGCGTGGAAACGTCGTGACACAGCATGATCCGGCGCGCTCACCATCAGCGGCGCGCCCGCGTCCGCGCTTTCGCGCAGGCTTACATCGATCGGGATTTCACCTAGGAACGGCGCGCCGATTTCGCCGGCCACGCGCCGCGCGCCGCCTTCGCCGAAAATGTGCGTGCGCTTGCCGGCGCCGTCTTCGAAATACGCCATGTTCTCGATCACGCCCAAGATCGGCGCGTGGGTTTTCTCGAACATCGCCACGCCGCGCCGCACGTCAGCCAGCGCCATTTCCTGCGGGGTGGACACGATGATCGCGCCCGCCAGCGGCACGCGCTGCACCAAGGTCACCTGCACGTCGCCGGTGCCCGGCGGCAGGTCCAGCAGCAGAATGTCGAGGTCGCCCCAGGCCACTTCGTCGAGCATCTGGCGCACCGCGCTGGTCGCCATCGCGCCGCGCCAGATCATCGCTTGGCTGGGATCGACCAGATAGCCCACGCTCATGGTGGCGAGCCCATGCGCGGGCAGGGGCTCCAGCGTTTTATCGGCGCGCATCTTCGGCTTCTTGGCGCCCACGCCCAGCAGCGTTGGGGCGGAGGGGCCATAGACATCGAGATCAAGCAGCCCGGTTTTCATCCCCAATGAGGCGAAAGCGCACGCGAGATTTACCGCCACAGTGGATTTGCCCACGCCGCCCTTGGCGCTCGCCACCGCGATGATGCGCTTCACCGCGCCGGCGCCCGCCTTCGCGGCTTCGTGCGCGGTCAGCACCGCGATCACGCGCGTGACGCCTTCAACGCTGCGTGCGGCATTTTCCGCCTCCGCGCGCAGCGCGACATATTGCGCGCTCGCCGCCGCCGGCGCCTCAATCGTGAACGAGACCTTGCCGTCTTCGTGCGCTTGCAGCCCCGAAATGCGCCCAGCCGTGAACAAACCCTTGCCGCTTAAGGGGTCGTTTATCGCATCAAGACGCGATTTCAGCTGTTCCGTGATCAGCGCCAACCGGTTGTTCATGCTTGATCCTTTAGCACATGGTGCACATATCGGCGCGCGTGGGGGCTTTTGCCAAGCTTCCGCCTCGGCCGCCAGAACCGGCGCGCGACAACCACCAGAATGGGCGGGGAAAAGAAGCCAATGCCTTGGAACGATCAATCAGGCGGCCAAAGCGGCGGCGGCGGGCAAGGCCCTTGGGGCTCGGGCCCGCGCAAGCCGTGGGGCCAGCCGCCGCGTCAGCCGCCGGGCAATCAGAATCCTGATCTCGACGAGATGCTGCGCCGCTTCCGCGATCGTATGGGCATGGGCGGCGGCCCGGGCTCCGGCGCCGGCGGACGCAGCGGGCGGCCGTTTCCGTGGCCGCTGCTGGCGGTCGTGCTGTTTGGCGGCTGGCTGCTGAGCGGGCTTTATACGGTCGATGAAGGCGAGCGCGTCGTGGTGATGCGCCTGGGCGATTATAACCGGACCACGGGCCCCGGCATTCATTGGCGCATGCCTTCGCCGTTCGAAGCGAGCCAGAAGGTCAACGTCACCGGCCAGCGTACCGACGAGATCGGCTTCACCACGATCAATCGCCAAACCCGCGATAATCCCGATGAAAGCCTGATGATCACCGGCGATCGCAACATCGTCGAGATCCATTTCCGCGTCGTGTACAACATCAAAGACGTGGAGAACTTCGTCTTCAACGTCCGCAACCCGGTTAACAATCCGAACACGCAAGAGCTGGGCGCGGTGCGCCAGGTGGCCGAAAGCGCGATGCGCGAAGTGATCGGCCAGCGCAATCTCGAGCAAATCATCACGACCGACCGCGCCGCCGTCGAGCAGAGCGTGGAAGAGCTGACGCAAGCGACCCTCGATGATTACGCCGCCGGCGTGCAGGTGCTGCAGGTCGAACTGCTGCGCGCGGCCGCGCCTTCGGCGGTGATCGAAGCGTTCAACGATGTCGTCAACGCCGGCCAGGACGCCGAAACGCTGACTAACAACGCCCAGCGCGACACCGCCCGCATCGTCAACGAAGCGGAGGCCTATCGCGAGCAAGTGGTGCGTGAAGCCACCGGTGAAGCCGAGCGCTTCACCGCCATCTATAACGAATACCGCCAGGCCCCGCAGGTCACCCGCGACCGGCTCTATCTGGAAACGATGGAGCGCGTTTATCAGCGCGGCAATCTGATCATTCTGGATCAGCGCGGCGGCGCGGTGCCTTACCTGCCGCTTGACGGCATGGTGCGCCGTTCGCCGCAAACGCAAGAGGGGGCGCGCTGATGCAACGCAATTTCTTCATCATCGCCGGCGCCATCCTGCTGGCGCTGATCGTGATCGGCCAGAGCATGTTCATCGTGCGCCAGGATCGCCAGGCCATCGTGCTGCGCTTCGGCGAATACGTGCGCGTGATCAATCCGCCTGGCACGGATCAGCCTGGGCTCTATTTCAAGACCCCGTTCGTGGAAACGGTGATCATCTATGATCGCCGCAATCTGGGGCTGACGCTGGGCGGGCAAGCTTATGTCGCCTCCGACCAAGAGCGCTTGATCGTCGATGCGATCGTGCGCTGGCAGATCGCCGATGCGCGCCGCTTCTATCAAAGCGCCTTCACCGAGCAGGGCGGCGCTGATCGCCTGGAAGTGTTCACCGAAGCGGCCATGCGCCGCGCGCTGGGCGGCGCCTCCTCGAACGAGATCATTTCGGGGCGCCGCGCCGAATTGATGCAGAACATCGAAAACGATTTGAACCGTTCGGCCGCGACCGAGCTTGGCGTGCGTGTGGTGGACGTGCGCATCCGCCAGGCCGATCTGCCGGATGAAACCCGAGAGCGCGTCTATGAACGCATGCGCTCGGAGCGCCAGCAGGTCGCTGGCCGCATCCGAGCCGAAGGCGAGCGCGACGCCGCCATCATCCGCGCCACCGCCAACGAGCAGGCCGCGCGCCTGCGCGGCGAAGGCGACGGCCAGCGCGCCCGCATCTTCGCCCAGGCGTACGGCCGCGACGCGGAATTCGCCGCCTTCTACCGCTCGATGCGCGCGTATGACACCGCGCTCGATCAAGGCACCCCGATCGTGGTCCCGCCCGATAGCGACTTCTTCCGCTACATGCAGCGCCGCCGGGCGCAATAGCGCAACGCTTCGTCCTCCCCCGAAAGGGGGAGGTGTCGCGTGCGCGCGCACGCGACGGAGGGGTGGGCGCTATGTTTTGCCCAGCGTGGCGGCGCCCCCTCAGTCGGCGCTTCGCGCCGCCAGCTCCCCCTCACGGGGGAGCACGTGCTTCAGACGCATTGCGCCGCTCCCCAGCCCCGCTAGGGTGATTGCGAATCCATGCGCTCACTCATCGCCGCCTTCGCTCTGATCGCCTTCGCCGCCGCGCCCGCGGCCGCGCAGGTGCGCCATCCATCGGAAGGCTACGCCGATCTGGTCGAGCGGCTTTCGCCCGCGGTTGTGAATATCGCCGCGCCCCGGCCGCACGCCTCCGCCCCAGGGGCAGGCGGCGATCACCTCGCTCGGCTCAGGTTTCATCATTTCGGCGGACGGCGTCGTCGTCACCAACAACCACGTGATCGAAACCGCGGATTCGATCGAAGTGATCCTGCAGAACGGGCGCCGGCTCGAAGCGCGCGTTGTGGGCCGCGATCCGGCCACCGATATCGCCGTGCTGCGCGTGGCGGCCGGCGCGCCGCTGCCGTTCGTCAATCTCGGCGATAGCGAAACCGCGCGCGTGGGCGACATCGTGCTGGCCATCGGCAACCCGTTCGGCCTCGGCGGCTCGCTTTCGGTCGGCGTCGTCTCGGCGCGCAACCGCGACATTGACGCCGGCCGCTATGACAATTTCATTCAGACCGACGCCGCCATCAATCAGGGCAATTCCGGCGGGCCTTTGTTCAACATGGCCGGCGACGTGATCGGCGTGAACACGGCGATCCTCTCAGCATCCGGCGCCTCGGTCGGCATCGGCTTTGCGACGCCGACTTCGATCGTGCGCCCCGTTGTCGATCAAATCCTCAGCTTCGGCGAAACGCGGCGCGGCTGGCTGGGCGTGCGCCTTTCCAATCTGACGCCCGAACTGGCCGAGCGCGCGGGCTGGAGCGGGGAAGGCGGCGCCGTGGTCACGCGGCTCACGCCCAACGGGCCGGCCCAGCGCGCGGGCCTGCGCATTGGCGACGTGGTGCTGCGCTTCGGCGGGCGCGACGTGATCGATAGCCGCGCGCTGACGCGCATGGTTGGCGAAAGCGCGGTGGGCTCCAGCGTTGAGATCGAGCTGATGCGCGAAGGGCGACGGATGAATATCCGCGCGGAGATCGAGCGCCTGATAGAAGCCGATGGCGGCGCGCGCATCGCCAGCGGCGGCGCGGCCGAAGACTTCCGCCGCGATGATGGCGGCCCGCGCAGCGGGCGCATCTTCGGCATCGCCGTTTCCGAACTCGATCCGAGTCTGCGCGAAGAATTCCAGATCGAGCCCAGCGTGCGCGGCCTCGTCGTGCTCGCGGTTGATTTAGACGCCGCCAACGGGCGCGTGCTGCGCCCGGGCGACGTGATCGAGGCGATGGCCTTTCAGGATGTGGATTCCATGGCCTCCGCGCGCGCCATCGCCGGGCGCGCCGCGATCGGCGAAAGCAGCTTCATCGTCCGCATCAACCGCGAAGGCGCGGTGACCTATCGCCGCTTGGTGGGGCGGAGCTAGCGCAGCAGCGCCAGCACGTCTTTCAAAGATCCCACCACCAGCGCCTTCGCGTGCATTTCCTCATCCGCCGCCAGCAAATCCGGAATCATCACCGTGGCGCAGCCCGCGCCATGCGCGCTGCGCACGCCCGCGTGGCTATCCTCCAGCGCCAGCACGTCCGCGGGCGCGAGCCCCAAAGCCGCGCTGGCTTTGAGATAGGGCTCGGGATCAGGCTTGCCGTTGACGACATCCTGGCGCGTCACCACCGCCTTGAAGCGCGCATCAAGCTTGTGCGCCTTGAAATGCCGCTCCACCCAGGGCCGGCGCGAGGAGGTGGCCAGCGCGAACGGCGCGCCCGCCGCCTCCAGCGCCTCCATCAGCTCAAGCGCGCCCGGTTTAAGCGGCGCGATCCGATCGCCCACATGCGCGCGCGTGGCCTCGATGAAGCGCTCGAGCGGGAAATCCGCGCCGTAATATTGGCGCAGCTGCACGTCGTTCGCTTCGCGGTGCAGCCCCACCAGCCCCAGAAACTGCGCGTCGCTCATCGCGTAGCCCAGCGCGTCGCAGGCCGCGAAATGCGCTTCACGCACCAGGGCTTCGCTATCGATCAGCGTGCCGTCGAGATCGAACACCACGCCCAGCGGGCGGCGGGGCGGCGCCATCAGGGCTCCAGATAATCCGCGCAGGCGGGCAGCGCTTCGTTGGGGGCGTACAAACCATCGGCGCCGCGCGCATAGACGCGGTTGAACGAGCAGGTCTCGTCGCGCGCCC
>DAOMPU010000123.1:0-7346 GCA_035444925.1 Terricaulis sp.
TCGTGCGCGGGGCGCCGAGGCTGTCATAGATTTCCATCGAGCTTTCGAAGTGCGGCGTGATCGCGCCCGTCGCCAATGCGTTGACCGAATAGGCGGGCGAGCCAGCCCATTCAGTTTGCGCAGAATTCAGGTTGGCGTTGAGGCCGACATTGCGCGTGGCTTCAGCCAGGCCGCCGACGCCGGAAATGTTGATCGGCTCGATCGCTGAGAGGCTGGTGGGCGAGGAGGTGACCGAACCGTCGCTGCCAACCGGCCAGCCCTGCAGATATTGGCCCTGCGCGTTCACCATGTAGCCTTGGGCGTCGATGGTGAACGAGCCGGCGCGCGTGAACAGCACGTTGCCGCCGTTCGAAAGCTGCTGGTTGTTGGTGGAGACGATGAAGAAGCCGTCGCCCGAAATCGCGAAATCGGTGGTTGAGCGCGACTGCTCGAGCGAGCCTTGCAGCGACACTTGCTGGCGCACGGTGGGCAGCACGCCGCCGGCGTTATAGGTGGTTTTCGAATTCTGCGCGTTGACCATCGCGCTAAAATCCACGCCGCCGCGCTTGTAGCCGACAGTGTTGACGTTGGCGATGTTGTCCGAAATCACGGCGAGCGCGCTTGAATTGGCGGTGAGGCCGGAAACGCCCGCGCGCAGGGCGGTATAAATCGACATTGCAATGCTCCATCACGGGCGTCCGCGCGCGGGGCGCGGCGAAAAGCGGGTTTCAATTGTGAAAGCGCTTCTGCGCGTGAGGGGCGACGGCGTTTTGCCGTCGCTGATCTGCGGTGTTTACAAGAAGTCCAAAATGCCAAGCACGGTGCTGAGCTCATGGTTGCCGGAGCGCGAGACGATGCGCGGCGGCGTGCCGGTGAGATCGACGCCGGAAACAAGCTCGATTGCGTTCACATCGGAGGCGACAGCCTCCCCAGCGCCATCCTTGGCGATGATCTGCAGGCGATAGGCGCCATCGGGCATGGCGTCGCCCGATGTGTTCGTGCCGTCCCATACGAAATTGTGCGTGCCGGCGGCTGCAGTCCCGTCGGTTGTGTAGACAACCTTGCCCTTCGCATCGAGCACATTGATCGTGACGTTGCTGGGATTGTCTTCGAAACTGTAGGTCCAGGCGGCTTGTTCGTTGGCCATATAGGTCGTGTTCGAGTCGATCACGGCGAAGCGGCCGATATAGGAGAGCGGCAGCGAGGCCGACATCGCCTGATACTGGCTCACCAGCCCTTCCAATTGCTCATTGGTGCGGATCTGCTGCTCGACCTGGCTGTATTGCACCAATTGCTGCGTGAATTGCGTGGAATCCATCGGCGCCAGCGGGTCTTGGTTCTGCAATTGCGCCGTCAGCAGCACGAGGAACGTGTCGAAATTGTCCGACAGCTTGGTGCGCGACTGGCCCGTCTGGGTTTGCGCGGTCGGATCAGTGACGCCGGGGATCGTGGTCATCTTGAATTATCCTTCACGCCATCACGTCGATGCGCATGCCGCGCCAGCGTTCAAGCCGGGCGGTCTGGGGCGCGGAAACAGTTTCTTGCGTGTCGTCGTCGCCTAAACCTCCGCCGCGCGCGTCGCTCCGCTCGGCGTCTGCCGCGCCTTCCTCGCCCTGGCGCAGATCGAACGAGAGGCCATTGTCGCCGAGATCGAGCCCCGCCGCTTGCAGGCTTTGCTCCAGCTCACGCGCGTGGCGCATCAGATCGTTCAGCGCCTGGGGGTTGTCGGCGGAGATCACGGCGTTGACGCGATGATCGCGCGACACCTCAAGCTTCACCTCCACGCGGCCCAATTCTGGCGGGTCGAGCCGCAGTTCGAAGCGCGAATTGCCGCCATCGAAGCGGCGGATGATTTCGCGGCTGACTTGTGCGGCCGCCGGCGCTGCGCGCGCTGCGGCGTGTTCGGCCGCGCTGGCGTGCTGGGCGTGCGCCGCGCTTTGCGTGGCGAGCGCCGCAGGCGAGGTGGCGCTCTGTGTTTGCGGCGCGCTTTCGGGGGTGTCGGCGAGCGCGAACGCGCTGAAATCCGGCGCTGACGCAGGCGTTGGCGCGGCCTTGGCTTGCGCGCCGCTGGCGCGGCCCGCTTGCGGTTGCGCATTCGGCGGCGCGCTCTTGGCGGCTTCCGCCGCGGGCTTGCCTTCCGCCGGCGCCGGCGCAGCGCGCTGCGCCGGCATGTGCGATTGTTGCTGCGGCAAGGGCGTCATCGGCGCCGCCACAGGCACGCTAGCCATTTGCGGCGCTTGTTGTGTTTGCGGCGCCGGTTGCGGCGCGGCTTGCACGGTGGCGGGCGCCGCTTGCGTTGTCGCTGCGTTGGTCGCCGTGCTCTGCGCGGTTTCTTTTGGCGCGGGCGCAGCCGGCGCGCGCGTGTTTTCAGCGCGTGGCTGAGGCGCCGCCGCTTGCGGGACGGCCTGCTGCTGCGCCGGCGGCGCTGCGGCTTGTGTGGGTGCGCTGGTGTTCGCGCTGGCCGGAATCGGTTGGGGCGCCGGCGCGGGAGACGCGATCGTGTTGGGCGCGGCCGTAGGCGATGGCGCAGCCGGTGCGGCCGCATCTTGTGTCGGCGCGATCAGCCCTTGCAGCACAAGCGGGGAGGGCGCGGGCGCTTGCGGAGCGGGCGCGGCGATGACGATGGCGGCGGCGTCAGGCGTTTCCTGCGCCGCGGGCGCTGCGCTCTCTTTATGAGAATCGGCGGCAGGCTTGGCCGGCGCTGTGCTTTCGGGCGCGGCTTCCGCCGCCAGGTGCTGCGCGAAGCTGGGCTCGCTCTTATCAGCGCCGGAGTTTTGCGCGCGCGCGCTCGGCCGCGCCGTGCTCGGCGCGACAACATCCAGAACGGCGTCCGCCGCAAAATCCATGCGTGTCCCCCCGCCGCGCGATGCGGCGTCGGCTGCCCGGAGCAAACTCCGGGCCACGCCGTTCACCAAATAAAAGACAGCAAAAACAATAATATAATATCGAACGACGATGCCCCGAGGGGGCCGCCTAGGCAAAACTTCGCCGCGCCGCCGGCATTTTCTGCCGCCCGTTAACTCTGGCCCCCAAATTGCGACGTGTTCGCCGCCGAGGCGCGTCCAGCGCGCGCCCAGCGGCATGGAGGCCCAAGGAAAAGCGTGATTTTTCATAGTGATATGACATGCAGCCCGGCGCCTCGCAGGGGCCGCGCGGCTCGGCAAATTTCGCCGGGCGCCGCGCACTTTCTGCCGGGGGCGCGCTGATGGTCGGCCTAACGCAAGTTCTGCTCGCCGGCCTTTCAGGCCTTCGCGCTTCGCAGACCGGCCTCGGCGTCGTTTCCAACAACATCGCCAACGCCAGCACCCCTGGCTACGTCCGCACCGAGATGGCGCTTTCGCCGCGCTCGCAGCTTGGCCTCGGCGCCGGCGTCGAGGTGGCGGGCATCAGGCGCGCCGCCGATCAATTTCTCTCCACCGCCAGCTATATCGCCAGCGCCGCCAGCGGCGCGGCCACCGCGCGCGCGGATTTGCTTGATCGCGCGCAGGCGCATTTCGGCGATCCCGCCAGCGGCGCGTCGATGTTTGCGATGCTCGATGATTTCTGGTCGGCGCTCACCGATCTTGGCGTGGACGCTTCCTCGGCGCTGCGGCGCTCGGAAGTGGTCAACAATCTTGAGACGATGTTCACCGAAGTGCAGCGCATCGGTGAATCGCTCCAGGGCCTGATCGCGGAATCGGATCAGCGCATTTCCGATGCGGTCGCCGAAGCGCAAGATTTGATGAACCGCGTGACGCAGCTGAACCAGGAAATTCAGCTCAACAAACGCACCGGCGCCGATTCCAGCGGCGCGGAGAACGCGCAATCGGCGCTGATCGATCAATTATCCGCGCTGCTGGATGTACGCGTCACGACGCAGCCTGAAGGCGGCGTGCATGTGCGCACCAGCGGCGGCGCGCTGCTTGTCGGCGTCACCGCCGCGCGCTTGAGCTATCAGCCTGGAAACGCCAGCGCCGGCGCGTTCGGCACGATCACGCTAAACGAAGACATCGGCGCCTTCTCCAATCTCGAGCCCTACATTATGGGCGGCGAGATCAAGGGGCTCTTGGATGTGCGCGACAAGGATTTGCCCGGCCTGATGCAGGCGCTCGGCGGGTTTGCCGCCGCTTTGGGCGACGCGGTCAACGAAATCCATAACGAAAACGCCTCTTCGCCCGCGCGTTCGGTGCTGAACGGGCGCCAAACTGGCCTGATCGGCGGCGATACGCTGGGCTTCACCGGCGAAGCCACGATCGGCGTCGTGGATGCCTCGGGCGTGCTGCGCCAGCGGCTGACCATCGATTTCGACGCCGGGCAGATCGTCGGCGAAGACCCGGCGACGGTCTATAATTTCGCCGACACGATCGACGGCTTCGTCGGCGCGCTGAACACGGCGCTGGGCGCGGCCAACCCGCCTGGCGGCGCAAGCTTTGCGGGCGGGGTGATGTCGCTCAACGCAGGCGCGGGCGGGCTCGTCATACAGCAGAGCGAAGCCGATCCGAGCGCGCGCGCGGGACGCGGTTTCTCGCACTTCTTCGGCCTCAACGATCTGGTCTCGCGCCCGACGCCGCTCTTCTTTGAGAACGGCCTTCAGGGCGCTGATCCGCTTGGCATGAACGCGGGCGGGGAGATGACTTTTGAAGTGCGCGACGGCGCGGGCCGTGTCGTCGCCAACCGCACCATCGAGATCAGCGGCGCGCTCGCCGCGCCGGGCGCGACGTGGGACGATCTGCTGGCGGAGTTGAACACGCCCGTTTCAGGCCTTGGCGAATACGGCAGTTTCGCCTTCAATCCCGCCACCGGCCAGATCGGCTTCACCGCGAACGGACAGTTCAAGGTGAATCTCGAATACGATTCCACGCAGCGCGGAACGACGGGCGTTTCCGTTTCGGCGCTGCACGGGCTCGCCCCGGCCTCGAATGCGCGCCGCGCGATGGAAACCCACGTCAACAGCGCGATCCTCGCCGATCCGCTTTTGCTCTCGGTTGGCCGGCCCGATCTTTCGGCCGACATCGGCACGCAGCTGATCGAAGCCGGCGATAATCGCGGCGCGGCCGCGCTCGCCGCCGCCAAGGATAGCGTGCGCAGCTTCCAGGCCAACGGCGTGATGACCGCGCAATCGACCACGCTTGCGGTATACGCCTCGCGCCTGGGCGGGGAGGCCGGCCGCATGGCCGCTTCAGCCGACCGCGCCGCGACCGGCGCGAATGCCGTGATGATCGCCGCCAGTGAGCGCCGTGCGCAGGTCGAGAGCGTCAACCTCGACGACGAGCTGGTGAAAATGACCGCCTACCAGAATGCCTACGCGGCTTCCGCGCGTGTCATTCAGGCGGCGAAGGAAATGATCGATGTGCTCATGGCCATCGGCTACCGATAAACAAAGGGTGTCGTGATGAGCGGCGGGCTAACGCTACAATTTTCCGCGCAGGCGCAGGCCAATATCCAGCGCATCACGCGCGAGCTGACGGACCTGCAGCGCCAGATCGCTTCCGGCGCCGCGCACAACGATCTCAGAGGCTTTGGCGGGGGCTCCTCGCGCCTGCTCACCGCGCAGAGCTTGCGCGCCGCGTCCGATGCGCAAGGCTCGGTGATCAATCAATTGCAGGCGCGCTTCGGCGTGCAGGGCGCGGCGCTCGGGCGCGTTTCTGATTCCGCGCAAGTGCTGGCGCTGGCGATCCGCGAAGCGGTCAGCGCCAATGACGGGCGCGGCATTTCGGTGGAGCTTGAGATGAGCTTCGCCGCCACGGTTTCCGCGCTGAACGAAACCTGGAACGGCCAGCCGCTGTTCGCCGGCGAACGCCAAAGCGGCAGCCCGGTGCGCGTCACCACTCTGGAGCAATTGCAGCAGGCCAGCGGGCCGGATGCGGTTTTTAACGAAGCCGAGCGCCATCAGACCATCGATCTCGGCGCCGGCTCGCCCATGGTGCTGTCCAAGAAGGCGTCCGAACTTTCAAGCGACCTGTTCAACACCATGCTGCAATTGAAGACATTGCTGGATGCGCACGGCGGCACGCTCGGCAGCCCGATCAGCGGGGCGACGACGCAGCAGCTGAACAATATCGCCGCCGAATTTGAGGCGCACGCCGCCACGTTCGTCACCGAGGAAGGCCGCGCCGGCCAGCTGAGCTCCCGCTTCGAGGCCGAGCAAATTCGCCTGACGAACCGCTCTGATCTGCTCACCAAGGAGATCGGCGATCAGGCCGACGCCGATGTTGGCATGGCCAGCGTCAGGCTGGCGACCCTGATGACCCAGTATCAGGCCACGGCAAAAACATTCTCGGAGCTTTCCCAGCTCTCGCTTCTCGACTATCTCTAGGCCTTCGCTCCGGGCCTTGACCCCGGTGGGAGAGAGAGATGGCCATTTTAACCGCGCCGCCCCCGGGCGCGCGCACCCTAAATTCTTTGGGCTTCGCCAAGCCGCCGCGCGAAACACGCGTGGTGGCGGCCATGTCGGGCGGGGTGGATTCCTCGGTCGTCGCCGCCATGCTGAAGCGCGAGGGCTATGACGTCATCGGCGTCACGCTACAGCTTTACGATCATGGCGCGGCCGTGAACAAGCCGGGCGCCTGCTGCGCCGGCCAGGATATTCACGATGCGCGCCGCGTGGCGGATGGCGCCGGCATCCCGCATTACGTGCTCGATTACGAAAGCCGTTTCCGCCAAGCCGTGATGGAAGATTTCGCCGACACGTACCTCGCGGGCGCAACGCCGATTCCGTGCGTGCGCTGCAATCAAACCGTGAAGTTCGCTGACCTGAAGCGCGTCGCTGAAGACCTCGGCGCCGATTGCTTGGCCACGGGCCATTATGTGCGCCGCGTCGAAGGGGCCGCGGGCGCCGAGCTGCACCGCGCCGCCGATGCGGGCCGCGACCAGACTTATTTTTTGTTCGCCACCACGCGCGCGCAGCTTGCCTATCTACGTTTCCCGCTGGGCGATCTGCCCAAGAGCGAAGTCCGCGCGCTGGCCGGCGAGCTTGGCCTGCGGGTGGCGGAAAAGCCCGATAGCCAAGACATCTGCTTTGTGCCGAACGGCAGGTATCAAAGCGTGGTGGAAAAACTGCGCCCCGGCGCGCTCGATGCGGGCGAGATCGTGCATCTCGACGGCCGCGTTATGGGGGTGCACAATGGCATCATCAATTACACCGTCGGCCAACGCCGCGGGCTGGGCGTCGCGACGGGGGAGCCGCTCTTTGTGGTGAGGCTCGATGCGCCGAGCAAGCGCGTCATCGTCGGCCCGCGCGAGGCGCTGGGCGTTTCGCGCATTGCGTTGAAAGACGTGAATTGGATCGGCGAGCATGTAGCGGCGGAGGATGACCTCGACGGTCGCCCCATCCTGGTGCGCGTACGCTCCACCCGCGCGCCTGTGCCGGCCACGCTGCGCGTGGGCGC
>DAOMPU010000124.1:0-4175 GCA_035444925.1 Terricaulis sp.
ATGAGATCGACGCCGCCGCGCCGGCCGAGCCAGCCGGCCTCGGACACGCGCACTTCGTACCAGGTCGGCAGGCCCTGGATGTTGGACGGGAAGATGTTGCGCGCGCCCACCGGCACGCCCATGCGCAAGATCACTTTGGCGAAAAGGCCGTTCGCACTTGCAGAGCCGGAGCCATTTACGTTGGCGAACTTGACGACAAAATCATTGGTCGCGGCGATCGGCTTCGTCATGGCGTGCGTGCGGGCCTCGCGCCCGCCAAGCAAGAACGGCCAATCCGCGGCGGGGCGGTTCCATGCTAGCCCGGCGCGCGGGGCAATAGAAGCCTTGTTTAGCTGGCCGCGCCGCGCGGCGGGCCGCTGAACACGATGGCAGCGTCCGCAAAATGTTCGCGGTAGCGCGCGAGCCGCGAGAAGGCGATGGTGCGATAGCCCATGACCGGCTCCAGCACGATGAACCGATCCTGATCGTAGCCGACGACCAAGAGATAATGATCGACCATGGCCAGATCGGTCCATTCCGAGACGCGGCTGGCGCGATAGATGATCGAATTGCGCACCAGGCCGAGCACCGGGGCCTCCCCGCCCGGCATGACGCGCTTTTGCACATAGATCGAAGGCAGCCGCACCGGCACGAGCACCGGGCGACCGCTTTCCAGCTCACGCACCACATGCGCCTGATCGAGCCGCACCGCGCTGGCGGTGAGCCCGTTGGCGCGCGCCAAGGCGAGCAGCTCGGCCATGGAATAGCCCGCCGGCGAAGCGGGCGGGGTTTGCGCAAACAGCGCCGCGCCATCGAGCGCGCCGGGGCCGCGCCAATAATTCACCACGCTGGCCAGCGCGTGCGCGCCGCAGGCGGGGCCGGCATATTGGCGATCATGCACGACCGGCAGCACCAGCGCCTCCGGCGAGGAAACGCGGCGGTTGAAAATTTCAAAGCTGTTTTCGCCGCTTTGCGTAGCGAACTGCGCCACATCCGCGCTCGGATTGATGGCGCAGCCCGCTGCGCAAAGGCTCAGCATGAGCGCGGCGAGGCCAAATCGGCCTGGCCGCATTAGTCAGCCACCGCGACCGCGATCACGATCACGCCGGCCAGAATGCCCAGCAGCAGCCATTGATTGTCGGTGATGCCGGCCTGATAGGCTTGCGCTTCTTCTTCGCTCAGCACGCGGATTTCGTAGCCTTCATTTTGCAGCGCGATGGCGCGCTGGCTGGCCTGCGCATCGAGGCCGTAGGCTTGCAATTCTTCGGCGGTGAAGCTTTGCGGCTCGGCGGTGCGATATTGCGCGAACGAGGGCGTCGCGGTGGCGACGACAAGCGCCGCGCTCAGCGTCAGCGCGGTGAGAAAACGAGATTTCATCAGGGTTCCCCTTCTGGGTGACGACAAAAGGCGCGCAGCGCCGAGAGGGCGCCGCCCACGCAGACTCTACGCGCGCACCGCCCGCGCAGTTCCGGCGGCGGCGCCCGGTTGCGCCCTACGTTTTGGTCATGTGGAACCGGCTCTCCCCCTGCCCCCTCCCCTCAAGGGGAGGAGGTGAAGAGGACGAGTGCTAAGCCGGCGCGTGTGCTTTCTTCGGCGCGCCACAGCCCGCGTGGGTCATTTCCAGGAAGAATTTCTGCATGTCCCAGGCGCCGGTGGGGCAGCGTTCGGCGCAGAGGCCGCAATGCAGGCAGACGTCTTCGTCCTTGGCCATGATGCGCCCGGTTTTCAGGCCGTCCTGAACGTAGATATCCTGCTCAAGATTCTCGGCCGGCGCGTTCAGCCGCCCGCGCAGCTCGGTTTCTTCGCCGTTTTCGGTGAAGGTGATGCAATCCATCGGGCAGATATCGACGCAGGCGTCGCACTCGATGCAGAGCTTGGCTTCGAACACGGTCTGCACATCGCAATTGAGGCAACGCTGCGCCTCCTTGTAGCCGAGCAGCGGGTCAAACCCCTTCTCGACCTCGATCTTCACATTGCGCAGCGCCACATCCGGCTCGACCAACGGCACTTTGTAGCGCTGATCCAGCGCCACGTCGTTGTCGTAGCTCCATTCGTGGATGCCCATCTTTTGCGAATGCATCATCACGCCCGGCGCGGGGCGCGCGCGCAAATCCTGGCCATTCAGGAAAAGATCGATCGACACCGCCGCGTCATGCCCATGCGCGACCGCCCAGATGATGTTCTTCGGCCCGAACGCGGCGTCGCCGCCGAAAAACACATTCGGGATCGTGCTCTGGAACGTGACCTGATCGACCACCGGCATATCCCATTCGCCGAATTCCATGCCGATATCGCGCTCAATCCAGGGAAACGCGTTTTCCTGGCCGACCGCCATCAGCACGTCGTCGCACTCGTAATGCACGTCCGGCTCGCCGGTGGGGACGAGCTTCTTGCGGCCCTTCTCCTCCACCCAATGCATCTTGGTGAACCACATGCCGGTGAGCTTGCCGTTCTCGTGCGTGAATTCCTTGGGGTTGAGGAAATTGAGGATCGGGATGCCTTCGTGCTGCGCATCCTCCTTCTCCCAGGGGCTCGCCTTCATCTCATCGAAGCCGGAGCGGACGATGACTTTCACGTCCTCCCCGCCGAGGCGGCGCGAAGTGCGGCAGCAATCCATCGCCGTATTGCCCCCGCCCAGCACGATCACGCGCTTGCCGATCTTGCTGATGTGCTCAAACGAAACATTCGAGAGCCAATCGATGCCGATATGCACGTTGGCCTTGGCCTCTTCCTGGCCCGGCAGCTTGAGATCGCGCCCGCGCGGGGCGCCGGTGCCGACGAAGATCGCGTCATAGTCTTCGGCCAGGATCGCCTTCAGCGAATCCACGCGCTGATTGAAATGCGTCACCGGCTCGTAGCGGAGGATGTAGCCGACTTCCTCATCGATCACGCTTTCCGGCAGGCGGAAGCGCGGGATCTGCGTGCGGATCATGCCGCCGGCTTTTGAGTCTGCATCGTAGAGATGAACCTCATAGCCCAGCGGCAGGAGATCGCGCGCCACCGTGAGCGAAGCGGGCCCCGCCCCGATCAGCGCCACGCGCTTGCCGTTCTTGGCTGCGGCCTTCGGCGGCAGCAGCGCTTCGATGTCGCCCTTATTATCGGCCGCCACGCGCTTGAGGCGGCAGATCGCCACCGGCTCGGGCTTGGGCTCCTGCGATTCCTCTACGCGCCCGCGCCGGCAGGCCGGCTCGCACGGGCGATCGCAGGTGCGCCCGAGAATGCCGGGCAGCACGTTCGACTTCCAATTGATCATGTACGCGTCGGCGTAGCGGCCCGCGGCGATCAGCCGGATATATTCCGGCACCGGCGTGTGCGCGGGGCACGCCCATTGGCAATCGACGACTTTGTGGAAGTAGTCCGGCTGCGCGATATCGGTCGGCTTCAAGCGCCGCCTCCTCTCATTTGCGCCAACCCTAGCCGCCCGCGCGCGCCGCGCAAGGCGCCGCTGTCGCTTATGGCTTGATTGCAGCGCGCTTGCTGGCGATGGTCGCACCCGCATGCGCAAGGGCTGGCACTTCTGGATCGATCGCGGCGGCACGTTTACCGACGTGGTCGCCCGCGCGCCGGACGGATTGCAAATCGTTCGCAAATTGCTGAGCGTGAACCCGGAGCGCTACGCCGACGCGGCGCTGGAAGCGATCCGGCAAATTTTGGCCGAGCATGGCGGCGCGGTGGAGGCGGTGAAGCTCGGCACCACGGTGGCCACCAACGCGCTGCTTGAGCGCAAGGGCGCGGACGTGGCCCTGGTGGTGACCGAAGGCTTCGCCGACGCGCTGGAAATCGGCGTGCAGGCGCGCCCGCAAATTTTCGCGCGCCATATTGTGAAGCCTGACTTGCTGCACCGGCGCGTGATTGAAGCGCGCGAGCGCGTCAGCGCCGAGGGCGAGGTGCTGATCGCGCTGGATGAGGCGCACGCGCGCGCGGAGCTGACGGCGGCTTTTGACGCGGGCTTCCGCGCCGCCGCCATCGCCTGCCTGCATGGCTGGGCTTATCCGGCGCACGAAAAGCGCCTCGCCGCGCTCGCGCGCGAGATTGGCTTTCGCCAAATTTCCGTCAGCCACGAGATCAGCGGCCTGATCAAATTCATCCCGCGCGCGGATACGAGCGTAGCGGACGCGTATCTTTCGCCGGTGCTGCGGGCCTATGTGGATCAAGTTGCGGTTGGCTTAATTGGCGGGCCGCGACTCTATTTCATG
>DAOMPU010000124.1:4185-7320 GCA_035444925.1 Terricaulis sp.
CGCCGGTGCTGCGGGAGTATGTGGACGAAGTGAGCGCCGGCCTGCTTGGACCGCCGGCGCCCTCGCCGGCGTCGCACTTTCCTTCAGGCGCAAATGCAAACGGACAAAGCGCTGCCGGCGGGGACGCCGGCGGTCCAAGGGCGCAGCTTTATTTCATGCAATCCAACGGCGGCCTGGCCGAAGCCGCTAGCTTTCGCGGGCGTGACGCGGTGCTTTCCGGCCCGGCGGGCGGCGTTGTCGGCATGGCGGCGGCGGCGGAACGCGCGGGCTTCACCCATGCGCTCGGCTTCGACATGGGCGGCACCTCCACCGATGTGGCGCATTATGCGGGGCAATTTGAACGCACCAACGAAACCATCGTCGCCGGCGTGCGCTTTGCTGCGCCCATGCTGTCCATTCACACGGTGGCGGCGGGCGGCGGCTCGATCTGCTATTTCGACGGCATGCGCCTGCGCGTGGGCCCGCATAGCGCCGGCGCCGATCCAGGGCCGGCCTGCTATCGCCGCGGCGGGCCGCTGACGATCACCGATTGCAATGTGCTGCTCGGGCGCGTGCGCGCGGAATTCTTCCCCGCCATTTTCGGGCCGAACGGCGATCTGCCGCTTGACCGCGCGGCGGTGGAGGCGCGCTTTTCCGCGCTCTGCGCCGAAGTGAACGCAAAAACGGGCGCGGCGCTGACGCCGGAGGCCGCCGCCGAAGGCTTCCTCTCCATCGCCAATGAGCACATGGCCGAAGCGATCAAAAAAATCTCGATCCAGCGCGGCTACGATCCTTCGCGCTATGCGCTGGTGGCGTTCGGCGGCGCGGGCGGGCAGCACGCGTGCGCGGTGGCGGACGCGGTGGGCGTGGAAACCGTGCTGCTGCATCCGCTCGCCGGGGTGCTCTCCGCCTGGGGCATGGGGCTCGCGGACGTGCGCGCCATGGCGGAGGTGACGATCGAGGAAAAGCTTGGCGCGGGCGATGTCAGCGCACGCGCCGCTACGCTGGCGGAAGAGGCGCGGAGCCAACTCAGCGGCAAACACGAAGGCGCGGTTTCCGTCACGCTCAGCGCCAATCTCAAATATGAGGGCGCGGATTCGGCGCTGCCTGTGCCTTTTGGAGCGCCGGCGGCGATGCACGCCGCGTTCGAGGCCGAGCATAAGCAGCGCTTCGGCTTCACCGATTCCGCGCGCGCGATCATCATCGGCTCGCTGACGGCGGAAGCCGTGGCGCAAGCCGATCTTGGACCGCCGGCGCCCTCGCCGGCCAGCGCGACGTCGGCCAAATTGGAGCGCGAGGCCCCGCCTCGCATGCGCGCCAGGGGGCGCGCGCTCCCTCCTTCAAGAGAGGCGCCGGTTTACGCCCGCGCCTCTCTTGCGCCCGGCTTCACCTGCGACGGCCCCGCGCTCATCCTCGAAAACGGCGCGACGACCTATGTGGCCCCGGGCTGGCGCGCCGCGATGAATGCGCATGGCGATATCGTGCTGACGCGCGCGGAAAAGATCGCGCGCGCGGCGATCGGCACGGCGGCTGATCCGATCCTGCTCGAAGTGTTCAACAATCGCTTCATGGGCGTGGCCGAGGAGATGGGCCTTGCGCTGCAAACCACCGCCTCCTCCGTCAACATCAAGGAGCGCTTGGATTTCTCCTGCGCGGTGTTCGATGAAGGCGGCGGGTTGGTCGCCAACGCGCCGCATATTCCGGTGCACCTTGGGTCCATGAGCGACAGCGTGCGTGAGATCATCGCCCGGCGCGGCGCGGAAATGCGCGCGGGCGATGTGTACATGCTAAACGCCCCGCACGCTGGCGGCACACATCTGCCGGACATTACGCTGATTGCGCCCGTGATGCTGGAAGGCGAAGCTACGCCCGCCTTCTTCACCGCCGCGCGCGGGCACCATGCCGATATTGGCGGCATAACGCCCGGCTCGATGCCGCCCGATTCCAAACGCATCGAAGATGAAGGCGTGCTGATCGAAAATTTCCTGCTGGTGCGCGAGGGGCGCCTGCTGGAAAGCGAAACACGCGCGCTGTTCGCCGCCGGCCCCCACCCCGCGCGCGACATTGACCGCAACATCGCCGACCTGAAAGCCCAGATCGCCGCCGTGATGCGCGGCGCCGAGGAGCTGAAGCGCCTGGTGGCGCATTACGGGCGCGCCGGCGTGCAAGCTTATATGCGCCACGTGCAGGATAACGCCGAAGAACAGATCCGGCGGGTGATCGCCACGTTGAAGCCCGGCCGCTTCGAAGCGCCGATGGATAATGGCGCGTTGATCGCCGTGGCGATCACGCCCGATCCCGCCGCGCGCAGCGTGCGCATCGATTTCACCGGGACGAGCCCGCAGCAGGAAAACAATTTCAACGCGCCGCTGGCGATCACGCGCGCGGCCACGCTCTACGTGTTCCGCACTTTGGTGGAAGACAACATTCCGCTGAACGAGGGCTGCTTGAAGCCGATCGAGATTATCGTGCCGGAAGGCTCGCTGCTCAATCCCAAACGCGGCGCGGCGGTGGTGGCCGGCAATGTGGAGACCAGCCAAGCGGTGGTCGATTGCCTGTATGGCGCGCTCGGCGCGCTGGCGGCGAGCCAGGGCACGATGAACAATTTCACCTTCGGCGATGCGAAGCGCCAATATTACGAAACCATTTGCGGCGGCGCGGGCGCGGGGCCGGGCTTTGACGGCGCCAGCGTCGTGCAAACGCACATGACCAATTCACGCCTCACCGATCCGGAAGTGTTGGAAACGCGCTTCCCCGTGATCGTGGAGCGTTTCGCCGTGCGTCGCGGCTCAGGCGGCGGCGGCGCGCACAAGGGCGGCGACGGTGCGGTGCGGCGCGTGCGCTTTCGCGAGCCGATGCAAGCTGCGATCCTCTCCAACCGCCGCGCCATCGCGCCGTTCGGGCTTGAGGGCGGGGGCGCCGGCGCGACGGGCATCAATCGCGTCGAGCGCGCTGGCGGCGCTGTGGACGCGCTCGGCGCGACGGATAAGGCTGAGATGGCGCCCGGCGACGTGTTCGTGATCGAAACGCCCGGCGGCGGGGGATTTGGCGCGGCTTAGCGCGCCTTCGGGGGGCCTACATGCTCGTTCTACTCGGCATCGCCGTTGTCGTGTTCGGCTTCATCGTGCGCGCCAATCCGCTGCTGGTGGTGATGGC
>DAOMPU010000125.1:0-7281 GCA_035444925.1 Terricaulis sp.
AGACGCCCACTTGCTCTTTCACGCCCGGCTGGTCGCGCACGATCTGGCCGGCCGAAACCCCGCGCAGCGCGACTTGGCTTTGCCCCGGCCCGAGATTTTGCACGGCCATGCCCGCGACGTTGCGCGAGAGGTCTTCAAGCGTCGTCGCGCCCGAGCGCTGGATGTCTTCCTGCGTCTGCGCGTTCACCGAGAACGGCACGTCTTGCAGCGAAACTTCCCGCTTGGTGGCGGTGACGATGATTTCGTCTGACTGACTCTGTGCGAAGGCGATGCCCGGCGCCATGGCGGCGATGGCGAGCGCGCTCGCGGCTGAGAGCAGCAATTTGCGGCCCAAACCCATGTTTCTCTCCCCGAAATGTACCCGTGCCGCGCGTCTTCGCGCGCGTGCAGAAGATTAAGCCTAACACGCTAGGCGCGAGCGGGGGTTACAATCGCCTAACCGGGGAAATGCGGCTTGCCTTGCGAGCCGTTCTTCGCCTCGCGCGTTTGCAGCGGGCGCAAAAGCCACGTTTTTCGCCGCGGAATGAAGATTTTGAGAGGAAGCGCGCGGCGAAAACTACGCCGCCATATTGTCGATCAGGCGCGTTTTGCCGAGCCAGGCAGCCGCCAGGATGCGGGCCGGGGCGCTGAGATCGGCGATCGGCGCCAGCGTCTCGCCATGCCGCAGCGCGACGTAGTCCACGCTGGCGAAGCCCGCCGCCATTAAATGCCGCGCTGCGTCATCTTCGGCGCGCGCGATCGGCTCGCCGGCGCGCACGGCCTTGATGGTTTCGTGCAGCACCATGTTGAGCCGCGCCGCCACGCGCCGCTCATCGGCGCTGAGGTACGCGTTGCGCGAAGACATGGCGAGCCCGTCATGCTCGCGCACAGTGGGGCAGCCGATGATCTCGGCGGGGATGTCCAGATCGCGCGCCATGCGTTTGATCACCAGCAGCTGCTGATAATCCTTCTCGCCGAAAAAGGCCGCGTCCGGCCCCGCCTGCAGCAGCAGCTTGGCCACCACCGTGGCCACGCCGCCGAAGAAATGCGGCCGCATCTCACCCTCGAGCGGGGCGGAAACCTCCGCCACGCTGACGCTGGTGGAAAAGCCGGGCGGATACATCTCCGCGCGCTCGGGCGCGAACAGGAGATCGCAGCCCGCGCTTGCCAGCAGCGCCGCATCGCCCGCCTCGTCGCGCGGATAGCGCTCGAAATCTTCACCCGGCGCGAACTGGCGCGGATTGACGAACAGCGTCGCCACCGCAAAGCCGCAGCGCGCCTTGGCGGTGCGCACCAGCGACAGGTGGCCTTCGTGCAGCGCCCCCATGGTCGGCGTCAGGCCCACGCGCGCGCCGCCAGCCCGCGCACGCGCCGCCGCGGCGCGCAGCGCGGCCACGGTGCGTACGATGGGCAAAGCAGAATCGGTCATGGCGTCCGCATCCCTCCGCGAAGGTTCCGCGTCAAGCCGCTTAAGTGGGCCTTAACCTCGATCAGACATTGTTAACCCATGTTCTCAGGCGTTGCGACTTTGTTAGAGTTCGCGGCGCCCGCTCTCATGGGCGGGCGCCCATGACGTTCGCGCACGCCTACGAGCCCGTTCCAGCCCCACGCCGCGCGCATGTGATCGTGGTCGGCAACCAGAAGGGCGGGGCCGGTAAATCCACGGTCGCGATGCATCTGATCGTGGCGCTGATGCGCATGGGCCGGCGCACCGGCGCGATCGATCTCGATACGCGCCAGCGCTCGCTCACGCGCTACATCGAAAACCGCGGCCGCTGGATCGCCGCGCGCGGCGCCAAGGTGCCGGCGCCGCAGATTTTCGAGTTGAGCGAAAGCCGCGCGCGCATGCTCGACGCCGCCGAGGCCGAGGATGAAGCCAGTTTCCGCGCCGCGCTGAAGCGCCTGGCCGAGACCTGCGATTTCATCGTCATCGACAGCCCGGGCGGGGATAGCTTCCTCGCACGCCTCGCGCACGCCTGCGCCGATACGCTGGTGACGCCGCTGAACGACAGCTTCGTCGATTTCGACCTGCTGGGCGACATCGATCCCAATTGCGCCGACGTGGTGCGCCCTTCGATCTACAGCGAGATGGTCTGGGATAGCCGCAAGCGCAAAGCCCAGACGCTGCGCACGCCGATCGATTGGATCGTGCTGCGCAACCGCACCGCCACCAGCAGGATCGAAGCGAAAAACAAGCAGCGCGTCGGCGAGGCGCTGAAAACGCTCTCCAACCGCATCGGCTTTCGCATGGCGCCTGGCCTATCGGAGCGCGTGATCTATCGCGAGCTCTTCCCGCAAGGGCTCACCATGCTCGATCTCGACGCGCCGGGCGCGGGCGGCGACATGAAAATGGCGCACCTGGCCGCCCGCCAGGAGCTGCGCGATCTCTTCATCGCGCTGAAACTGCCGGGCCTCGAAGGCGAGCCGCTGAAATTCTGACGCTCAATCGGGCGCCAGATATTTTTCGGGCGTCAACTTGCGCACGCCGGGCGTGTAGCGCGTCTTTTTCCCGCTTTCGGGGTGATAGTGCGCGGTCTTCACTTCACGCCGCCGCCGCGGCGCGAAGCTCACATGCACCCAGCGATCGAACTCGTAGATCAGCTGATCGACGCCGGCCATGAAGGCTTCGTCTTTCGAAAGCTTCTGCGCCACTTCGTAGTGGGGCACGCCATTGATACCGAAATCGACGGAGAAGCCGCCCATGTGATCGCTGGTGTCGCTGCCGCCGACAGCCGCGTTGAGCGCGGGGCAGCGATAGCCGCTGGTGATATGGATCGGCTTGCCGCCGATCAGCGCCCGCACGCGCTCCATGCCTTCAGCGGCGACGCGGATATTGGCCAGCATCGCTTCGTCGGGAAGGTTGTCGATGTTTTTCTCCGTGGCCTTCGCCGAGCGGATGAATTCATGCAGCGTGAAATTCGGCGTGAGCCGCATGCTGGGATCGATCGCAGGCGTCGGCGGCGGAAACACGATCGGCGGCGGCTCAAGAGGCGTCGGCTCTAGTGGCGCGGGCTCGGCTTCCAGAACCGGCGCCTCAGCGGCAGGCTCCTGCGGCGCTGGCTCCTCAACGGGCTGTTCGGGCTCCGGCGCGGGCGGCTCTTCTGGCGGCTGCTCTTCTTGCGCGCTGAGTTCAGGCTCAGGCGCGGCTTCGGCGGTTGGCGCTTGCGCCGCGTTCTCCTGCGGCGTCTCGGCCGCGGAGTCTGTTGGCGCTGGATCCGCTGATTGCGGTTCGGGCGCGGGCTCGGGTGTCGCGGGCGCTTCTTCGGCGGCAATCGCTGGCTCAGGCGCCGCATCCGCGGGCGAGGGGCCGGGCGCCGCCGCGTCTGCCGGAGACTCGCTTGGCGCCTCGGCCCACGGCTTCGCCGCCCCGCCCTTAGGCCCGCGCTTGCCGAACACGAAATGGAATAGCCCCGTCGCCAGGTCCGCCATCATCTCCCCCTTCGAACCACCCAGGGCGCAGCTTTCCCCAAACACCGCGCGCCGGCTAGCTGCAAAGCGGGGAGCTGTTAACACTCCCGCCCCATGGTCGGCCCGTGCTTGTTCTTGCTCTCCTAGCGCTGGTGGCGCTGTTCGCGCTCCTGTTCGTGGGGCGGCTGGCCGGGGCGCGGCGCGCCTTGATCGCGCAGCGCTGGCCGGCGTTTTTACTCGCAAGTGCAGCAATTTTTACGCTGATGCGCGGCGGCTTCTGGCTGGCGCTGGCTTTGTTCGTGATCAGCGGGCTGGCGTTCATGCTGGGCGCGCCGCGCCAGGAAATTCCGCCCGATGAAGGCGCCGATGCCGAAGCGCGCTCGATTCTGGGGGTGGGGCCGGATGCGAGCGCGCAAGAGATTCGCGCCGCCTACCGCGCCAAGATGGTCCACGCCCACCCCGATCGCGGGGGCTCCCATAACGAAGCCGCGCGGCTCACGGCCGCGCGGGATCGTCTGCTCAAGCGCCGCCGTTAGATTTAATCTTCTTCGTCCTCGAGCGGGGGAGACTCGCCGTGCTCTTCCTCTGTCGAGGCTTCGCCCTGGTCGCCCTGGCCGATCAGCTCCAAGCCGCCGCGCGCGGGCGCCAGCGTCTCAACCACCATGCCCTGATAGCGGGCGTAGGGCGAAGCCGGCGCCGTGCTGCGCTCAGCCGAAACGGCGCTCGGCGCGAACGGCGTGTCGAGGCGGCGCGTGGGCATGTTGGCGTAGGTGACGGTGTTTGAATCGTCGCGGCGGGCGTATTCCTCGAACGCGCCTTCCACGAGATAGGCGACTTGCGCGTTGCGCGCGGCCGAGGTTTCCCCGCCCAGCACCACCACGATCACGCGCCGCCCATTGCGCTCGGCCATGGTGGCGAGGTTGAAGCCGGAGGCGCGGGTGTAGCCGGTCTTGATGCCGTCCACGCCCGTCACTTCGCCGAGCAGGCGGTTATGGTTGCGGCCATGGCTGCGGCCCCAGCTGAAGCTCGGGGTTTGGAAATAGTGATAATATTGCGGGAAATCGCGCCACAGCGCTTGGCTCAGCACGGCCATGTCGCGCGCGGTGGTGCGGTGGCGCTCGTCGGGCAGGCCGCTCGCATTGGCGAAGCGCGTGTCGGTGAGCCCAAGTTCGCGGGCGCGCGCGGTCATGTTCGCCGCGAAGCGCGCTTCCGAGCCGCCGAGCCGCTCGCCCACCAGCGTGGCGACGTCATTGGCCGATTGCACGGCCAGCGCGCGGATCGCTTGATCGACGGTGATGCTGTCGCAGCCGCGGCGGCGCGTGCAGCGCAGGCCCAGGCGCGAGGGCGGCTGGCGCGAGGCGTTGCGCGAGGCGGTCCAGCGCGTGTTGAGGCTGATGTCGCCCCGTTCGATCGCCTCGAACACCATATAGAGCGTCATCATCTTGGTGAGCGAAGCCGGGAACCGGTTGGCGTCCGCCTGGTCCTCCAGCAGCACTTCGTTGGTGCGCGCGTCCATCACGATGGCGGCGTAACGGTCCTGCGCCGCCGCCGGACTGGCCAAGGCCAGCGCCAGGGCGCCTGCCAGAACCGAGAGAGAGAAACGTGCCGCTACGGTCATGAGCGTCCAAACCCTTATGAAAGCGGACTATTCCAGGCAAATCGCGTGCCGTGCAGCTTACAGATTGATTAGAGCCGGTTAAGCGAGTGTTTCATCGCAAATTGGCCACACCCTTGATTTGCTGCAGCTTTAGGCACGGTGCAGACGAATCCATGAATCATAGCTGAACGGCAAGCCATGCAACTGCGCAAACCGGCTTTCCAGCTGCATTGTGCATTGCAGCATAAATCATGTTGACTTCGCAGGTGCAGCATAACATATAGCTCTCAGACTCGCTCCCCGGCGAAGCTCGAAATCCTTAGTTAACGCTCCGGAAGGGGCCGTTCAGGAGAGACCATTATGGCCACTGCCAAGACCGCCCGCGCCGCGACCAAGACCGCGACCGAGGCCTTTGAACAAGTCACCGCCGCTTCCAACGAAGCCGTGCGCGAAAACATCGACCGCAGCCTCGCGGCGCTCTCGGAAGCCTCCGCTTTCGGCAAGCAGAACGTCGATGCCTGGCTCGCCTCGGCCCAAGCCGCTCAGAAGGGCTTTGAAACCCTCTCGGCCCGCACCGTCGCCTTCCAAAAGGCCGCCCTTGAGAACCACGTCGCGGCCGCCAAGTCGCTGATGACCTCCAAGAGCGTGCAAGAATTCGTCGAAAAGCAAAACGACTACGCCAAGACCTCGTTCGAGGCCTATGTGGCGGAATTGACGACGATTTCTGACCTCGTCGCGGGCGTCGCCAAGGACACCCTGCAGCCGATCAACGAGCGCGTGACCGCCGTTGGCCAGCTGATCCAGACCGCCGGCCGCTAAGCCGCGCTGAAGCTTCGGAGCGGCGCCGCCGCTTCGAGGGGCTGATTACGGGATGGGCCCGGCGCCACGCGCCGGGCCCATTTCTTTTGCGCCGCGCCATAGGGAGGCGCGCGCGTCAGCGCCAGCCCTTCCATCGCCCTGATCAATCCATAGATTATTGACCAACTGGGCCGACGCTTCGCATGAGCAGGGCACGAAGGCTGAAACGAGGTCAGGCGTCGATGAGCGGCGGGCAACGCGAAGATGGCGGCGGAAGCGACGACGGCGCCGGCGAAGGCCGGACCGGCACAGAAACGCTCACCCGCACCAAGAAGCCCTCGCTCTACCGCGTGCTGCTGCTGAACGACGATTACACCCCGATGGAATTCGTGGTGTTCGTGCTTGAGCGCTATTTCAGCAAATCGCGCGAGCAGGCGACGGAAATCATGCTGCATGTCCATAATCATGGCGTGGGCGTGTGCGGCGTGTTTACCTACGAGGTGGCCGAAACCAAGGTCGCCCAGGTTCTCGATTTGGCGCGGCGGCATGAACACCCGCTGCAATGCACGATGGAAAAGGAATAGCACTTGGCGACTTTCTCCCGCACGCTTGAGAATACGCTGCGCAGGGCCTTGGCGTTCGCCAATGACCATCGCCACGAATACGTGACGCTGGAGCATCTGCTGCTGTCGCTCATCGATGATGACGACGCCGCCGAGGTGATGACCGCCTGCAAAGTCGATCTCGACAAGCTGCGCTTCAATCTCGACGCCTATCTGGAAAACGAGCTCGACAGCCTCGTGGTGAGCGACCGCGACCAGGAAGAGCCGCGCCCCACCGCCGGCTTCCAGCGCGTGCTGCAGCGCGCGATGCTGCATGTGGATTCATCGGGCGGGCGCGAAGTCACCGGCGCGAACGTGCTGGTGGCGCTGTTCAGCGAGCGCGAAAGCCACGCCGCGTACTTCCTGCAAGAGCAGGATATGACGCGCTATGACGCGGTGAACTTCATCAGCCACGGCCTGCCCAAGCGCGCGGGCGCCGCCCAGCCGCGCCCGGTGCGCGGCGCGCAGGAAGAAGAGGGCGAGCGCGTGGTCAAGCAGGGCTCTGAAGCCCTGGCCGCCTATTGCGTGAACCTCAACAAGAAAGCCAAGGAAGGCAAAATCGATCCTTTGATCGGGCGTGAAGCAGAAGTGCTGCGCGCGATCCAGATCCTTTGCCGCCGGCAGAAAAACAATCCGCTGCTGGTCGGCGATCCGGGCGTTGGCAAAACCGCGATTGCGGAAGGGCTCGCCCGCAAGATCAACGAAAAGCAGGTGCCCGAAGTGTTGGCCGACGCCACCATCTTCTCGCTCGACATGGGCTCGCTGCTCGCCGGCACGCGCTATCGCGGCGATTTTGAAGAGCGCCTGAAAAGCGTGATGAAGGAGCTGGAGAACCACCCGAAAGCGGTGCTGTTCATCGATGAAATTCACACCGTGATCGGCGCCGGCGCCACCAGC
>DAOMPU010000126.1:0-7244 GCA_035444925.1 Terricaulis sp.
CGCGAAAGGGAGGATGTGGCGCAAGCCGTGGCCAAGCTGCGCGGCGCCATCACCAAGCTCAACAACGAAGGCCGCGCCCGCCTGGTGCGCGCGTTCGAGGAAGTGGATGCGCATTTCGCGCAATTGTTCGCCACCCTGTTCGAAGGCGGGCAAGCCGCGCTGAAACTCACCGAGAGCGAGGATCCGCTGGAGGCGGGGCTTGAAATTTTCGCCCAGCCGCCCGGCAAGCGCCTCACCAATCTCTCGCTGCTCTCGGGCGGCGAGCAGGCGCTGACGGCCACCGCTTTGATCTTCGCGGTGTTCCTCTCCAATCCCGCACCGCTCTGCGTGCTGGACGAAGTGGATGCGCCGCTGGACGACGCCAATGTCGATCGCTTCTGCCGCATGCTGGAAGAGATGAAGCGGCTGACGCGCACGCGCTTCATCGTCATCACGCACAATCCCGTCACCATGTCGCGCATGGATCGGCTCTACGGCGTCACCATGCCCGAGCAGGGCATGAGTCAGCTGGTGAGCGTTGATCTCACGCGCGCGCAGGCGATGGCGGCGGAGTAGCGCTGGCGCCGCGCAAGCGCGGCGCCAGCTAATCGCGGATTAAGAGCCCGAAGCGCCGAGCTGCACCAGGCCGACATCGACGAAGCGCGCACACGCTTCATCGCGGCGCGCGCGCAATTCCTCGCCGGTGGCGGAGGAAGCGCGGGCGCGAATGCTGCGCGTATCCTGGCGCACTTGCGTGGCGATCATGCGCTCGCGATTGCCGATCGCGGCTGCTTCGCGCAAATTGGCGAAATTGGCTGAATCGCCCTGCAATTGCGCCAAATCGGCGTAGGCGAGGCAGCGATTGGCCGCCAAATAGCGCGCATCGCTCATGCGCTCTTGCGCGTGCGCCGCGAGCGGCGTCAGCACCATGGCGGCGGCGACGATGACGAGCATCTGTTTCATCTCATTACTCCTCGTGATTCAAATTCACGTGGGGGAGATGCCGTCCGGGTGCGACGTGGATGTGTCCGCATGCAGCGTTTGCGACGAAGCTGATGCATCGTACGACGAAACGAAGATATGGACCGCCGGCGCCCTCGCCGGCCAGCGTGAATGCTAGCCAGTCCTGCGCCATCGCGCTGAAGAGTGCGGCCAATCTTCAACCTGCATCGCAAGTCCCGCAGCCACTGGATTGCGTTCGATATAGGCGATCGTCCACTCGAATTGTTGCTCCGACCGCATGAAGCGGTCGAAATATTCGCGCCGCCATAGAGGACCTTTCCGATTCTCCATCTTATTGATCGCGTGTGCGCTTGCAGACTTCCAACGCTGCAATATTTTGCTCAGCGACCCATCGCGTTGCTCAATGAGGGCATGCACGTGTGTCGGCATCACGCACCAAGCGGCCAACGAATAGAATTGGCCATCGTCAAGTAGCAGGCAATTCTGGACGATTTCGGCATTGACCGCTTTCTCCAGCAATCGTTCGCCATAGCCTTGGTCAAATTCTCGATCCGCCCAGGCTGCGCGCTTGTCGGCTCCGCTGATGGATGAGGGGACTGAGCGCGGTAGCGCGTCCGCCAAACCAAAAACGATGTGTTGCACCAGACATCGCGAATCGCAGTGCGGCAGGTATCCTCGAGAACGCCAACCTGCGTCTGTCATGTCATGACGGTAGTCGGTAAAGCTTCAACCGGCGGCGCCGGCCGGCGAGGGCGCCGGCGGTCCATATTACGCGCTGGGCGTCATCGCCATTTGCCGGCGCACTTCGCGGCGGAAAATGTCGATGCTGGTCTCGCGGCCCTTGCGGTCCACGTGCGTCCAGAAGGTCCAGCCATTGCACGAAGGCGCGTTGGAAATGTAGGCGCCGACCCGGTGGATCGAGCCCGTGACGTCGCCCACCGCCAGGCTGCCGTCGGCGCGCACGCGCGCGCGTTTGCCATTCGGCGCCACCAGCGTATCTCCGGGCGCGATAAAGCCCGCTTCCATGACATTCCCGAACGGCACGCGCGGCTCCTCACGCTTGGATTTGGTGACGATGAGATCCTCGGCCGCCGCCGGCTCCACCTTCGCCAGCCGCGCGCGCGCGGCCTTGGCGTAAGCTGGATCGCGCTCGATGCCGAGATAATGGCGCCCAAGCCGCTTGGCTGCGGCCCCCGTCGTGCCGGTGCCGAAGAAGGGATCGACGATCAGATCGCCCGGCTTGGTGGTGCCCAGCACGATGCGGTGCAGCAAGGATTCAGGCTTCTGCGTCGGGTGCGCCTTGCGGCCTTCACGGTCCTTCAGGCGCTCAGCGCCGGTGCATAGCGGCAGCGTCCAGTCCGAGCGCATCTGCAGATCGTCGTTGAACAGCTTCAGCGCGTCATAGTGGAAAGTGTATTTCGCGTCCTTGCTGCGCGCGGCCCAGATCAGCGTCTCGTGCGCGTTGGTGAAGCGCGTGCCTTTGAAATTCGGCATCGGGTTGGTCTTGCGCCACACCACGTCGTTCAAAATCCAAAAGCCCATGTCCTGTAGCGCCACGCCGAGGCGGAACACGTTGTGGTATGAGCCGATCACCCAGATCGCGCCGTCCGGCTTCAGGATGCGCTGGCATTCGGCCAGCCACGCGCGGGTGAAATCGTCATAGGCGCGGAAATCGTCGAACTTGTCCCAATCGTCATCGACGCCATCGACCACCGATTGATCGGGGCGCGTGAGGCCGCCGCCGAGTTGCAGATTGTAGGGCGGATCGGCGAACACCAGATCGGCGCAGCCGTCCGGCAGCGCCTTCAGCGCCGCGATGCAATCGCCTTCGATGATCTGGTCGCGCAGATCGCCGGAGAATCCGCCCTTGGGCGCCTCGGCCACGCGGGCTTTCAGCTTCGACTTCGCTTGGCGCTTCATGGGATCCCCTCAGCGCCGGATTCAAGCTTGACGCGAATCAGGAATCAACTGGCGGAGTGACTCCAAATCATAAAAAATCACCCGTTAACCATGTTGGAGCCCGCCCTGTGACCGAAAACGCCCTGCGGGACCGCCAGACCGAGCGGCTGATCTTTTTCAGCGACGCCGCCTTCGCCTTCGCGCTGATGCTGCTGGTGGCGGAGGTGCGCCTGCCGGCGAATATTCCCGAGGGCGAATTCTGGGGTGAGCTTGCGCGCATCGCGCCGCAATTTAGCGCCTTCCTGATCAGCTTCGCGCTCGGCTCGCTGTGGTGGCTGGTGCATGTCTCGGCCACGCGCGACTTGCGCGTGTTCGATTGGCCGACGGCGGTGTGCAATCTGATTTTCCTCGCCTTCATCGTGCTGCTGCCGTTCAGCGCGGCCACGTTCGGGCAGAACATCTTGAGCAACGAGGCGCTGGGGCTCTATTGGATCGTCAATGCGGGCGCTTCGTTTGCGATGACGCTGATGTTCTTCGTCATGTCGCGCGGGGGCGGGCGCCTGATCGGCGGGCTCACCGGCGGCGAGCGCGCGCTGCGCCTATTCCAATCCATCGCGCCGGGGCTGGTGTTCGTGCTGGGCGCCTATTGGGCGTTCACCGATCAGGTGTGGCTCTCGCGCTTCTGCGCGATGTTTCTGGCGCCGCTGATGATGGGGGCGGGCGTGATCGAGGCGCGCATGCGCCGCAAGCGCGTCAGTGCTGAAGCGCCGCCCGCGCCCTGAGCCGCGCGCCGAGCGACAAAAGGTAGATGATGAAGAAGAGATACATAAAGCACTCTTCCATCTCGCTGGCGCGGCCCACGAACGTCTCCAGCCGAAAGCCGCTCGTCCATGCTTCCACGCCGAGGCCGGTCAGCGTCTTGTCCAGCGCCTTGGGCGCGCCGGCGATGAACGCGAACACGGCCGGCGGCAGGCTGACGATCGTCGGCGCCCACCACCACGGATTATCGATGATGCCGCGCCCCTTGCGCGCAAGCTTCACCAGCGGATGCGCGATCGCGCCCACCACCATGCCCACATAGAGCAGATTGCGCGGCAGCTGATCGAACAGCGCGGAGGTGTTGTGCAGATTGGTCTCGGCCTGGTCGTTGTTCTCGGCGAACCAGCCGCCCACGCCCCAGCGGAAATAATGCTGGCCCCAACTCGTCTCTTCGCCGAGCAGATAAAGCACGCCCAGAAACACAACGCCCAGCCAGAGCCTGAGCAACAGCCCCGGCGCGCGCGCGCACATGATGCCGGCCATGATCAGCGCGACGGCGAGGAAAATGTTCTGCGAAGTCTCAGCGAGGCCGAACTCCCAATTCGGCTCGCCCGTCACCGGATGGCGCGCCCCGCCTTGCCACAGCAGCTCATGCGGCAGCGCCAGCGCCGCCGCCATGAACAGCACATAGAGCGCGATGCAAACGAGAAGTACGTTGCGGAAGGAAATGTCGCCGAAATCTGCGCTTGTCGGCTGGGGGGCGTTCGTCATGGGCGCAAACTAGGCGCGCGCCGCGCGGGCGTAAACCGGGCTGCGCTCAGGCGGCGAGCCCCGCCGCCAGCCGCACCGGCTTGAAGCTGCGCCGATGGATCGCGCAGGGGCCAAGCGCGGCCAGCGCCTTCTGGTGCTCGGGCGTGCCGTAGCCCTTGTGCTTGGCGAACGCATAGCCCGGATATTGCGCGCAGAGCGCCGCCATCATCTTATCGCGCTCAACCTTGGCGATGATCGAGGCGGCGGAGATGCAGGCGACGTAGGCGTCGCCGTCGATGATCGTCTCCACCGGGCAGGGCATGTCCGCAGGCGCTGCGTTGCCGTCGATCAGCGCCGCGACTGGCGCTTCCGAAAGCGCCGCCAGCGCGCGGCGCATCGCCATGTAAGTGGCCTGCAGGATGTTGATCTGATCGATCTCCTCAGCCTCGGCCACGCCCACGCCGACGATGGCGCACGCGCGGATCGCCGCCGCCAGCTCCTCGCGCGCTTCGGCGCTGAGCTGCTTGGAATCGGCCAATCCCCTGGGGCGCCCCTTCGCCGGCAGGATGACGGCCGCGGCGACCACCGGCCCCGCCCAGGGCCCGCGCCCCGCCTCATCGATCCCGCAAATGCCGCTCATGCGCCAGCTTGGCCGGGATTCCCGCCGAAGGGCAAATGGGTCAAGCAGAGTGGATTAAATGCAAAGGGTGCTTGACTTGCCCGTCCTGTGATGTAAATGAAGCTTGTCTAATCGACAAGCTTGCAAGACGGGGAATGCGATGACGGATCGGAAGCAACAAAAGAAGCTGCGCGCCCATTGGGCGGCGATCGCGGTGGCCATGGCGGCGGCGGTCAGCGCCGGCGCGGTCTCAAGCAGCAGCCAAAGCAACGCTTCGCCCGCGCAGCAACAAACCAACCAGGAGCCCGCGCAATGAGCTGTGAAGTCCCCGAAAGCGCCAAAGAGGCGGGCCGCCGTTACACGCGCGGCATGCTGCTGGCGGGCGCCCTTTATATCGGCTTTGTCGCCCTGGGCGTGACGGTCATCCGCCAGATGAGCCCGCCGCAATGGCTGATTATCGTGCTGGCGCTGCTGCCGGCGTTGCCCGCGCTTTTGATGCTGCGCACGTATCTGACGTTTTTCCGCGCGCTGGATGAATTTCAGCGCCGCATCCAGGCGGAAGCTGCGCTGATCACGCTCGCAATCGTGACGCTGGCGGCGTTCAGCTACGGCTTCCTTGAGGAATGGGCGGGTTTCCCGCACGTGCCGCTGATCTGGGCGATCCCGGCCGTGATCATCACCTGGGGCGTCTCCGCCTTCATCGTGCGGTCGCGCTACAAATGAGAAACCGGCTCAAAGTGCTGCGCGCGGAGCGCAATTGGAGCCAGGCGGATTTGGCGGGGCGGCTCGATGTTTCTCGCCAGAGCGTGAACGCGATCGAGACTGGCAAGTACGATCCCTCGCTGCCTTTGGCGTTCAAAATCGCGCGCGTATTCGCTCTGTCGATCGAGCAGATTTTCATTGAAGAGGCTAGCGCCGCGCAGGCCGCGGAATAGGAGCGGGCTCATGGGTATCACACAGCCGCCGCAAACCAAACGACGCCTCATTCTGCGCAACGCAACGTTGGCGCTGTTGGGCGCCATGGTGCTGTTCAGCGCGGGCGAGGCGCTGCTGGGTGTTTCGCTCGCCGATTTAAAACTCGGACTCTTAGTGCTGCTGCTGCCGCTTTCGCTGCTTTGGGTCGAAACGCTCGATGAGGTGGCGCGCCAGGGCCATTATTGGGCGTGGTTCTGGGGCTGCGCGGGCGGGATTGCCGGCATGACGATGCTGGCAATCATGGTGCATGGCGGGCTGTGGCATCAAGGCGTCGATGCGCTGCTGACGGCTTGGCGCGGCGAGGCGAGCGCACAAAGCGGCTTCCTGCTCGGCCTGCTGACGACGCCGGTGCTCTGCGTCATCGGTTTCGCCTGCTTTTGGGCGGTCTATTGGCTGCGCCGGCGCTAACCGGCGCTTGATCGGGCGCCCGGGCGCCTTTAGGCCAGCGCTCCATGAGCACCAAGCCTCCCCGCTGCTTCCAGGACGTGATCCTGACGCTCCAGAATTACTGGGCCGAACAGGGCTGCGCGATCCTGCAGCCTTATGACGAGCAAGTGGGCGCGGGCACGCTGCACCCGGCGACGACGCTGCGCGCGCTGGGCCCCAAGCATTGGCGTGCGGCCTATGTGCAGCCTTCGCGCCGGCCAAAGGATGGCCGCTACGGCGAAAACCCGAACCGGCTGCAGCATTATTATCAGTATCAGGTGATCCTGAAGCCGAACCCGCCGAACCTGCAGGAGCTTTATCTGCAATCGCTCGCGGCCATCGGCATCGATCCGCTGCTGCACGACATCCGCTTCGTGGAAGACGATTGGGAAAATCCCACGGTCGGCGCCTGGGGGCTCGGCTGGGAGGTGTGGTGCGATGGCATGGAAGTCTCGCAATACACTTACTTCCAGCAAGTCGGCGGGCTTGACGTGCGCCCGGTCAGCGGAGAGCTGACCTACGGGCTTGAGCGCTTGGCGATGTATGTGTTCGGCGTCGATCGCGTGTTCGACCTGCCGTTCAACGATCCAGACAGCGCAACCCCGCTGAGCTATGGCGATGTGTTCCTCGAAAACGAAAAGCAGCAATCGCGCTTCAATTTTGAACTGAGCGATCCCGAGCAGAACCGGCGCTGGTTCGCCGACGCGGAAACCACCGCCAAACGCCTGCTCGAAGCGGGCGCGGTGTTGCCGGCGTTCGATTACACGCTGAAGGCCTCGCATCTCTTCAATCTGCTCGACGCGCGCGGCGTGGTTTCGCCCACCGAACGCCAAAGCTTCATCGCCCGCGTGCGCGATCTGGCCAAGGGCTGCGC
>DAOMPU010000127.1:0-7222 GCA_035444925.1 Terricaulis sp.
CAAGGCGGCACGGCGGTGGGCACGGGCCTCGCCTCCCCGGTTGGCTTTGCTGATCTCGTCGCGGCGAAGATCGCGCAGATCACGGGGCTTCCCTTCACCTCCGCGCCCAACAAATTCGAGGCGTTGGCCGCGCACGACGCGATGGTGATGACGCACGGCGCGATCACCACCGTGGCGATGAGCTGCTTCAAGATCGCCAACGACATCCGCTTTTTGGGTTCTGGCCCGCGCTCTGGCCTCGGCGAACTCGCGCTGCCGGAAAACGAGCCGGGCAGCTCCATCATGCCGGGCAAGGTGAATCCGACCCAGTGCGAAGCGCTGACGCAAGTGTGCGCCCACATCCTGGGCAATAACGCCGCGATCAATTTCGCTGGCAGCCAGGGCCATTTCGAGTTGAACGTGTTCAACCCGATGATGGCGTATAATTTCCTGCAATCGGTGCGCCTGCTCAGCGACGCTTCGGTGAGCTTCACGGAAAACTGCGTCGTCGGCATCGAGCCGCGCTTGGACAATATCCAGCGCGGGCTCGAAAACTCGCTGATGCTGGTGACGCCGCTGAAAGAAAAATACGGCTACGACCGCGCGGCGAAAATCGCCAAAACCGCGCATAAAAATGGAACCACGCTGCGCGAGGAAGCCATCAAGGACGGCATCCCCGCGGAAGATTTCGACGCGATCGTGCGGCCAGAAAAGATGATCGCGCCAGGTTGAACACAACGCCAAGTATAATCGCCGCGCGTGTGACGCAAAGCCACGCGGGAACCTGACGCTTCTGTGAACGGACCTTAACTGTATTCGGTCGATCTAATGCTTGGCCCAGCGAAGGTAGCGGCCTACATCAAGCGGCAATGGCTGACGTCATCAATCTCAAGCGCGCCCGCAAGGGCAAAGCGCGTGTAGAAAAAGAGAAGGAAGCGGACGCCAATCGGCGTGCGCATGGCCGCAGCAGGGCCGAGCGCACACTCACGAAAGCTGAGGCCGAGGCCGCAGCGAAGAAACTTGACGGGCATAAACGTGATGACAGCTAAAGGCGCCTTGAAGAAGCGGTCCATGCGGATCGCCGGGCATCGCACTTCCCTGGCTTTGGAACCGGAATTTTGGTCCGGCCTTGAGCGCATTGCGCGCGCGCGCGCGCAGACGCTTCCCGTACTCATCGCGTCAATCGACGAGACGCGCGGCAAAGACGCGCCGGACGCTTCGCTGGCTTCGGCCGTGCGCGTGTTCGTGCTCGAGCACCGCGTCTAGATCGCCCGCCCTATTGGGCGGGCGCACGTCCATATAGCACCAGCGCGTAATAGCACGGCTCCACCGTGCATTGATGCATGCGCGCCTGCACGGTGAACGGCCCGGTCCATTGCGGCGCGACGGAGACCACGGGGGCCGCATCCACCAGCGTGTCCTGCGAGATCAGGTTGCTGGACTGATCGTAGAGAACGAGATCGAGATCGCCGCAATCATTGTCGCACACGCCGATGATCCGATATTCGGTCCCGGTTTCGAGCGTGGCGGGCACGTTGAAGCTTTGCCCCTGGCGCAGCTGGCCGACATTCGGCTCGCCGACGCGGGCGAAGCCTTGTGCGGCAAACGCCTGCTCCACCTGCTGCAGGCGCTCGAGAATCTGCGCGCGATAATCGGGCTGGCCGGCGCTGGGCTGGGGTTGCGCGGGCTGCATCGCGGCGACGGGTTGCGGCTGAGGCTGCGGCTGAACCGGCTGCTGGCCTTGCGCGAACAAGCCGATCACGATGAGCGCGGCGATGACGCCAAGCGCGGAAACCGCCGCCCACGCCCAAACCGGCGCCTTTTGCTTTGGCGCGGCGCGCGCGGGCGCGCCCATGACGGGCGCGGCGGCCGGCGCGCTCATGCGCGCGCGCAACGCGTTGAGCACATGGCCCCATTGCGGGTGTTCGGCCTCGCCGTTCCAGCTGGAAAGATCGGCCGCCTGCAATTCGCCAAAGCCGAGCGGCGCAGGCACGGTATCGAGCATCACCGGGATCAGCACGCCCTTATCGCGCCCCATGCGCGCCTCTTCGCGCACCCATTGCGATTTCACGCTCTCGCCCGTCCACAGCACGATGAGCGCCTTGCATTGGCTCAGCTTGCTTTCGATGTGATCGGCCCAAGTGACGCCGGGCGGGATCTCGGTATCCCAGAACACGTCGAAGCCGTTGGCTTGCAGGCCCTGCGCCACTTGCGCGGCGCGCGCGCGATCTTCGCGGGCGTAGGAAAGAAAGACGTCAGCCATGGCCCCTCCTCAAGGAACCTGTCCTAGCAGGGCGCCATGGCGGGTAAAGCGGCTATTCGGCCGGTTGGGGGGCGCAATAGACGAGGCGGATCGGCCCCGCCCATGGCCCGCCCGAAACGACCATGACATGCGGGCTTTCGCTGACCTGCAGCGTGATGTCATAGGGCGCCGGCGGCGCCTCGGCGGTGCACATGGCGCGCACCGCGTATTGATCGCCCGCCCGCGTCACCTGCGTGAAGGCGCAATGCACCTCCCCGCGCGTGGAGACCTCATCGGCGGCGAAGCGCCAGGCAGGATCGGCGCACTGCGCCTCATCGGCGCCCCAGAGGCCGACGAAGCTTGTGGCCGCTGCCGTCTGATCAGGCGTTGCTTCGTCCGCGGGCGGCGCGCCGCAGCCGGCCAAGGCGCCGGCCATGGCGGACATGGCGAGGATTGTGGTCCGAAAACGCATGCATGCTCCTTCGGACGTGAAACCGCCCGCATCGCCCTGCCGTTCCGGGTTACCGCCATCACATCGGCGCAAACAAAGTTCCATACCGCACCCGATCTAAAGTTCCATGACATGCGCGCAGAGGGCGAAGGCTCACATCTGAGGCGCGCCCTGCCTATGTTCTCGCTTCGTGCTAGAAGCAGCGAAATGCGGACGAATCGATGAGCGACGACAGCGGAGAATCCCTGCCGATCTCGCAACGCGCGATGGCGGCGGCGCCTTATCTGGCGGCGCTAAACCCCGAGCAGCGCGCGGCGGTGGAAGCGCTCGACGGGCCGGTGCTGGTGCTTGCTGGCGCGGGCACGGGCAAGACGCGCGTGCTGACCACGCGCCTGGCGCATTTGCTGACCACGGGCCGCGCGAAGCCGTGGAGCATTCTCTCCGTCACCTTCACCAACAAGGCCGCGCGCGAAATGCGCGAGCGCGTGGAAGCGCTGCTTGGGCCGGGCGGCGGCGGGCTGCCGTGGCTCGGCACCTTCCACTCGATCAGCGCGCGCATGCTGCGCACGCATGCCGAACTGGTGGGCCTGAAAAACAATTTCACCATCCTCGATACGGACGATCAAATTCGCCTGCTGAAGCAGATCATCGAAGCCGAAGGCATCGATGAGAAACGCTGGCCGGGGCGCCAGTTGGCGGGCGTGATCGACGGCTGGAAAAACCGCGCGCTTACGCCGGATAAAGTGCCGAAGAACGAGGCATTCCATTTCGGCGACGGCGCGGGCGTGAAGCTGTACGCGATCTACCAGGCGCGGCTGAAGATTTTGAACGCGTGCGATTTCGGCGACCTGCTGATGCACATGATCTGGATATTCCAGAACCACGCAGACGTGCTGGAGACGTATCACCGCAAACTCAGCCACCTGATGGTGGACGAATATCAGGACACCAACGTCGCCCAATATTTGTGGCTGCGCCTCTTGGCGCAGGCGCGCAAGAATTTGTGCGTGGTAGGCGACGACGACCAGAGCATTTATGGCTGGCGCGGCGCGGAGGTGGATAACATCCTGCGCTTTGAGCACGATTTTCCCGGCGCTGCGGTAATCCGGCTGGAGCGGAATTATCGCTCCACTGGCCACATCCTGGCGGCCGCCTCGCACCTGATCGCCAACAATCGCGAGCGCTTGGGCAAGACGCTGTTCACCGACGATGAGCTCGGCAATCGCGTGAAAGTGCGCGGCATCTGGGACGGCGAAGCCGAAGCGCGCCTGGTGGCTGACGATATCGAGCAATGGATCTCCTCCCCCTCCCCGCGAAGGGAGGGGGCCGGGGGGGGGGTGAACCACCGCACGCGCAAGCTTCACGCGACGCAGCGCAAACCGGCGAACATCGCGGCTCACCCCACCCCCTGCCCCATCCCCTCACGGGGAGGGGGAAATACAGCGATTGCGCCGTGCTGGTGCGGGCGGCGTGGCAGATGCGGGCGTTTGAAGAACGCTTCCTGATGCTGCGCATCCCTTACAAGGTGATCGGCGGCCCGCGCTTCTTCGAGCGCGCGGAAGTGCGCGATGCGCATGCGTATCTGCGCCTGATCCGTTCGGAAGATGACGAACTGGCGTTCGAGCGCATCGTCAACCAGCCCAAGCGCGGCATCGGCGAAAGCACAGTGCAGAAGCTGCACGCGCACGCGGGCAAGCCACCGACGCGGTTTGTCACCGATGCGGGGCCGCTGTTCGATCAAAGCACCGGCGAAGTGATCACGACCCAGGAGGAAACGCCAGGCGGCGCCACGCGCTTCCGCAGCCTCACCGCCGCAGCGCGTGAACTGATCCTGACCGACGATCTGCCATTGAAAGCGCGCACGGCGCTGCGCGCTTTCCTGAACGATCTTGACCGCTGGCGCGAGCAATCGCGCCACATCAGCCACGTGGAGCTGACCGAAATCATCCTCGATGAAAGCGGCTACACCGAAATGCTGCGCAATGATAAATCCCCGCAGGCGCAGACGCGGCTCGAGAACTTGAAAGAGCTAGTTCAATCCATGGGCCAGTACGACACGCTGGAAGCGTATCTCGAACACGTCGCGCTGGTGCTCGACATCGAAAACGAGAGCGACGGCGAGAACGTGCAGCTTTCCACGCTGCACGCCGCCAAAGGGCTGGAATGGCCGCTGGTGTTTCTGCCCGGCTGGGAGGAGGAAGTTTTTCCTTCCAAGCGCTCGATCGAAGAAAGCGGCGAGAAGGGTTTGGAGGAAGAGCGCCGCCTCGCTTATGTGGGCATCACGCGGGCGCGCGAGAGCGCGCGCATTTCGTTCGCGGCGAACCGGCAGATTTACGGGCGCTGGCAGACGGTGCTGCCCTCGCGTTTCATCGATGAATTGCCGGCCGCGAACGTCGATGCGGTCAGCGAGACGGGCTATTCGATGCAAGCGGGCGGCGTGCGCGAGGCGGCCTCGCGGCTGGATTCATATGCGCCAGGCGCGGGCTTCAACAGCGCCTACCAATCCCCCGGCTGGCGGCGCGCGCAAGAAAACATGGGCCGCGCAGGCGGGCGCCCGCCGCTGATCGAAGGCCAAGCGCAGCTGGTGGCGCGTAGCGGCGAAGGCGATAGCCATTACGGCATCGGCGACCGCATCTTCCATCAGAAATTCGGTTACGGCCGCGTGCGCGCAGTGGAAGGCAACAAACTTACCGTCGCGTTCGATAAAGCCGGCGAGAAGCGCGTGATCGATAGTTTCGTGGTTCCCGCCAGCGCGGCGTAAGCGCGCTGGGAACTCACTTAACCTTAATGCCTATCGCCGCGCCTAACGGGCGTAACCGCTTGCATGCGCGGCGCATCGGCGCACATTGCGCACTCCCCAATTTGGACTTCGACTGTGCATTCGTTTCATGCAACCGGATTGCGCGCCACCGGCGATACGGCGCAGCCACAGAGCTTAATTGCGCGCGCAGCTTATAAGCTTCAACGCGCGGTTTCGTATGCGTCGTTCGCGTGGCGTCAACGCATCATCGGTTTTGACGTGCCAGAACGGCCCGACTTCGATGAGCAAACCATTCCGCTGTTCATGGCGCGGCTGGCCAAGACACAAAACTATCTCGAATTCGGCAGCGGCGCGTCCACCGCGCTAGCGGCGGCTCAGGGCGTCAGCTTCACCAGCGTCGATACGGATAATCATTATCTCGCCGCGGTGCGCGGCAAGATCGGCCGCGCCGGAAACGCAGACGCGGCGCGGCAGAATTTCATCCACGCAGATATTGGCCTCACCGAATTCTGGGGCGCGCCGCTGTTCAAGCGGGCAACGCCCGCGCGCTTGGCGCGTTGGCGCGCCTATCCCGAGGCGCCGTGGCGCGAGATGGCGCATAAGCCCGACTTCGTGCTGATCGACGGGCGCTTCCGCGCCGCATGCGCGCTAACCGCGATCAAGCATCTGCGCGAAGGCAGCTGGGAATTGTGGCTCGATGATTATAAGGGCCGTGAGTATTATTCCGTGGTCGAGCGCTTCGCCGTGCTAGAGCGGATGAGCGGCGTCACCGCGATTTTCCGTGCGCGCCCGGGCGTTGATCGCGCCGCGCTGGATGCGGCGATCGAGATTGCCGCTAAAGATTGGCGCTAAAGCTCAATCCTCGTCGTCGTCATCGTCATCATCGCTGACGGCGCGCCGTGTTGGCGCGTTGCGGCGCTCTGCCGCGCTTCGGCGCGCTTCGGCTGCTTCGCGCTGTTCCTCGGCGCGGCGGGCGCGCGTTTCATCGTCGCCGACAAGAACACTGAACACGCCCCAGCTGCGCTGACGCGGCGCGGGCGCGGTTTGCGGCGCAGCCGGCGCGCCCGCCATCGCAGCGCCCGGGGCGCCCGGCGCTGCGGCCTGCGGAGGCTCAGGGGCGTTGGATTTCGCGGCCAGCGCAGCCACGCCGGCGATCCCCGCCGCCAGAAGGGCCGCCGTGCCGATGCTGGCGAAGAACATGCCGATCCGCTTCATGCGGATAGCTTAGGCTCCCCTTCCCGCGGCGCCAACCGCGGGCGGATGACAAAGCCGCGCTGCGGGCCTAAAGCCCCGCCCATGCTTTTGCTTACCGCCCTCGGATCGCTCGCCGACATCAAGGCCGCCGCCGATGAATTGGATCGCCACGACCCCTCTCCCGCGGACGCCGTGAGCTGGTTTGAAGAAGGCCCGGGCAAATTTCGCCTGGAAGTCTATGTGCCCACCAAGCAGGATGCCGCGAGCGCCGAAGCGATCGTCGGCGCGGCCGCGCCGAAGCTGCATTTGAAGCAGAAGAAAGTGGCGCCGGCCGATTGGGTGGCGATGGCGCTGGAGGGCCTGCCCGCCGTGCGCGCGGGGCGCTTCGTGGTGGCGGGCGCGCACGCGCTAGCCAACGAAGCGGGCGGGCGCACCAAAATTTGGATCGAAGCCAGCGAAGCGTTCGGCACCGGCCATCACGGCACCACATGGGGCTGCCTGATGGCGCTGGAAGGCGTGCTGCAAAAGCAGCGCGTGAAGCGCGTGCTGGATGTGGGCGCGGGCTCTGGCGTGCTGGCGATCGCGGCGGCCAAGC
>DAOMPU010000128.1:0-4486 GCA_035444925.1 Terricaulis sp.
CTATTTCGATGCGCGCGGCGCCTTGTTTGATGGCATCGATCAGCGCGATCAGCGCGCCGCGCTGCATGAGCGGCTCGCCGCCGGTGATCACCACGCCTTCGGCCGGCAGCGCCAGCACGGCGGCGGCCGTTTCGGCGATGCTGAGCTTGGCCATCTCTTCGGCCGGCTCGTATTTCACGCCGCTCTCGTGCGTGAAGGGCGTGCCAGCCCAGTTCCAAGTGTACGCCGTATCGCACCAGCGGCAGTGCAGATTGCAGCCGGAGAGGCGAATGAAGGTGCGCTCGCGCCCCGCCATCGGCCCTTCGCCCTGGATCGAGCGAAAGATTTCCGGCGCGCCGTCATCGTTGCGGGCGAGGTTGATCTGCATGGCGCTCTGTTAAGCCAAGCTGACGCCACGCGCCAGTTCGCGCCGGCGGACCGCGCAAACGCGCGTGCGTTCGAGGGAGTCTATGGGGAGCGCCCGCTCGGCAAAGTAAGGTGTTTCCGGAATTGGCGCGCGGTGGGAGCTTAAACGGTGTTGACGAGCCCAACCAGGCGTTGTGTATGCTAAGGAGCGATACATCTGCGGGGGTAGGTCATGAAGCTCGAAGCTTTGCTTGCGCTGCTGACGTTCGTGGGAATCATCGCGGCTTGGCTCGTGGTCCCCGCGCTTGTACCTGACGATAGAGGATACACGGCGATCGGAGCATTATTCACGGGATTGGCGTTCGCTGGATTCGTTTTTACAACCGCCGTTCAGCGTCGAGATATCCGGCAAGCTGAGTTGGCTCAGCGCCGCGCGCAAATGATCTCGTCGGGCGCCGCTGTCGCGTCCTCGCTTGGCGCTTATCTGCAATATGTCCAAGCAGAGGTGAATCGCTCGCTGGACCGCAGTGAAACGATGGTCGGCGGCCAACTGCGCGAAGTCGAGCGGGCCTTGTTGGTAATCCAAGACCAGTTGGCGAAGAACCCGTCGGGAGTTCCGTCTGGCGTCGGTAAAGCGCTGGAAGATTCGATGGTCACAGTACGCGATGCGCTAAAGGACGTAGCGGAAATTCACGCGGAAAATCAAACGCGCTTGCCGAAATATCGGCAGTTGCGGGAGGATTTCAATTCCCAGCTGTCAAGCTTGGTGGCTGGCCTGGCCAGCATATACAATCAAGATTTCGCTGCAGTGGCTGCCGGGCTTGATAAGGACGGCGCGAAGATAGAATCCTATCTCAAGAAGGTAGCGTTCTGACTTGCTAAGCCGGCCTTGGCAGACGCAGCGTGGCGCGTAGGCCGCCGAGCGGGCTGCGGCTTAGGTCGATGTCGCCGCCGTGGCTGCGGGCGACGTCGCGGGCGATGGCCAGGCCAAGGCCCACGCCCTTCTGATTGCGCGAGCGCGTTTCATCGAGGCGCGAGAACGGGCGGAAGGCTTCTTCGTAAAGCTCCTCGGGGATGCCGGGGCCGTTATCGTCCACGGAGATCAGCACGGCGTCCGCCTCGCCTTGCACCGTGACGGCCACCTTGTCGCCATGCGCCACGGCGTTGTCGATCAGGTTGGTGAGGCAGCGTTTAAGCGCGCGGGCGCGCGCGGGCGTCGCGGTCTCGCCGCTGGCTTCGATGCTCACATCGGCGCCGCCGCGGACGCTATCGCGCACCACTTCGGCGGTGATCTCCACCACATCGACCATCGCCGGCGCCTCTTCGCCAAGCCCCTTGGCGAAGGCGAGGTATTCTTCGAGCGTTTGCTCCATTTCCGAAAGATCGCGCTTGGCTTCCTCGATCTCGGGCCCATCGCCCATGAGCGCGAGCTGCAGCTTGAGGCGGGTCAGCGGCGTGCGCAGATCGTGGCTGACGCCGGCGAGCAATTGGCTGCGCTGGTCGATTAGCTTGCGCACGCGCGCGCGCATGTCGAAGAAGGCGTGCGTGGCGCCGCGCACTTCGCGTGCGCCGCGCGCGCGGAACAGGCCGCTATCCTCGCCGCGCCCGAAGCGCTCCATCGCGTCCGCCAGCGTCTCGATCGGGCGCACCTGGTTGCGGATGAAGATGATGGAGACGACGCAGAGAAAAAGCGTCGCGCCGATGATCCAGATCACGAAGATGGGGCCTGAGCGCGCCTGCACGCGGTCACGGAAGGCGTGAAATTCCATCACGCCCTGCGCGATCGGCACGCGGATGTTCACCTGATTGCCGGGGCAGGTGGAGTCATACCAAATCTCGCGCCCGATCTGCTCTTCGAGCGCGCGCGTGAGATAGCGATCGAGCGATGAGCCGCCGGTGCGGCAGCGCGGATGCGGCTCAAGCTGGGCGCCGGGCTCAAGCGCGATGTCGAGCCTGAGCGGCCAATAGGCCAGGCGGCGCAGATCGTCGAAATTCTCGGGCGTGGGCTCGCGCTCATAGAGCTGGATGATCAGCGCCACGTCCGCGGCGGTGCCTTGGCTCATGCGCTTGGAAGTGGCCTGCCAATGGTCATCGAGGAAAACCAGCGTCACCACGAGCTGCAGGATCGCGGCCGGCGCCACGATGATCAGCAGCGTGCGCCAATAGAGGCCCTTGGGCAGGATATTGCGAAATCTGAAAGGCTTGCCCACGCTCAGTTCACCACCAGCCGATAGCCGACGCCGCGCACGGTCTGCAGATGGATCGGCGCGCGGCTATCGGCGTCGATCTTGCGCCTGAGGCGCGTGACCTGCACATCGACCGAGCGCTCCAGCCCCGCGCCGGTGCGCTTGGCCAATTCCTCGCGGCTTACCACTTCGCCCGGGCGCGCGGCGAGAATGCGCAGCAGCGCAACCTCCGCTTCGGTGAGGCGCACGATGGCGCCATCCTTGGTGAGTTCGCCGCGCGCGCTGTTGAACACGTACGGGCCGAAGGCGAGATTTTCCGGCGCCTCGCCGCGCTGCGTCACCGTGCGGCGCAGGATGGCGTTGATGCGCAGCGTCAGTTCTTCGGGCTCGAAGGGCTTGGGCACGTAATCGTCGGCGCCGATGGAGAGGCCGCGGATGCGGTCTTCCGGCATGCCGCGCGCGGTGAGCAGCACGATCGGCACTTTGGAGGTTTTGCGCACGGTCTCGGCCAGCGAAAAGCCGTCCTCCACCGGCATCATCACATCGAGAATGAGTAGGTCGAAATCCATCGCCGCCAGCAAGCGGCGCGCGCTCGCCGCATCAGGCGCGGCGGAAACGCGGGCGCCGGCCTTGGCCAAATAGCGCTTCAGCAGATCGCGGATACGGTCGTCGTCATCGACCAGCAGCAGGTGGGGCGGGCGCTCCAGTGCGTCGAAAGCGGGCAGGGTCATGGGCGGGCGTGGGGTTCAAGGGGAATATTCAGACAGATTATGCCATAATTACAGGCAAAACATTGCGCCACATCGCATCTTTGGTTGACAGGCATGTCGCCTCGCTGACAATGACTGCAATTCCATCCCATCATGAGGGCGGCTCCGCAAGGGCCGATCATAGCAGGAGTTTGCCGTATGGCCGCGCAGCCTTTTGACGATCGTGACGGCTGGGTATGGTTCGACGGCGCGTTCAAGCCGCACCGCGACGCCAGCGTCCATCTGCTGACGCATGCGCTGCACTACGCCTCCGCCGTGTTCGAAGGCGAGCGCGCATACAATGGCGTGATCTTCAAAAGCCGCGAGCACAGTGAGCGCCTGCACGCCTCGGCGCGCATTCTTGGTTTCTCGCTGCCCTATTCGGTTGAAGAACTCGATCGCGCCAAGGCGGAGCTGATCAAGAAGCAGGGCTTTGAGAATTGCTATGTGCGCGCGCTGGCCTGGCGCGGCTCCGAGCAGATGGGCGTTTCCGCCAAGCGTGACGATGTGCACGTCGGCATCGCGGCGTGGGAATGGGGCGATTATTTCGCCGATAAGATGAAGGGCATCCGCCTGATGATCGCGCCGTGGCGCCGCCCCGCGCCCGACACCTCGCCCAGCAATTCGAAAGCGGCGGGGCTCTACATGATCTGCACGCTCTCGCGCCACGCGGCGACAGACGCGGGCTTTGACGACGCGATGATGTTCGATTGGCGCGGCCAGATCGCCGAAGGCACTGGCGCCAATATCTTCTTCGTGCAGAACGGCGTGGTGCATACGCCCACGCCCGATTGCTTCTTGAACGGCATCACGCGCCAAACCGTGATCGCGCAGCTGCGCCAGCGCGGCGTTGAGGTGGTTGAGCGCGCGATCTGGCCGAATGAGCTGGCGACGTTCAGCGAATGCTTCCTCACCGGCTCGGCCGCGGAAGTCACCGCCGTGCGTGAAATCGCGGGCCTGCCGTTCAAGCCGGGCGCGCTGACCGAGCAAGTGATGCACGATTATTCCGCGCTGGTGCGGCGGAAAAACGCTTAGGGCAGCAATCGTGAGTGAGCCGCTCTCTATCGGCGTGATCGGCGGCATGGGGCCGGCGGCGACGGCGGATTATTTTTCAAAGCTGATCGCCGCTACCGGCGCCAAGCGCGATCAGGATCATTTGTGCATCCTGATCGATAACAATCCACGCGTGCCCGATCGCAATGCGGC
>DAOMPU010000128.1:4526-7192 GCA_035444925.1 Terricaulis sp.
CCCGGGCCCGCGCTGGCGCCGAGCGCGGCGGGGCTGGAGCGCATGGGCGCTGGCGTCATCACCATCGCGTGCAACACCGCGCATGCGTTCGAAGATGAGATCAAGGCGGCGATCGGCGTGCCGTTTCTTTCCATGATCGAAGCGACGGTGGATGCGTCGCTCGCTTCCGGCGCCGAGCGGGTGGGCGTGCTGGCCGCAGATGGCTGCCGGCGCGCACAGCTTTATCAGCGCGCTTACGCCGCGCGCGGCGTGGAGGCGCTGATGCTGAGCGATGAAGCGCAAGGCGCGTTCATGCAGCTGATCTATCGCATCAAGGCGGGCGATATCGGCATGGAGACGCGCAACGCGATGAAGGCGCACGCGATCCATCTGAACGCGCGCGGCGCGCAGGCGATCGTGGCGGCGTGCACGGAAGTGCCGCTGGCGCTGGACGCCGATGAACTCGCGGTTCCGCTGATCAATTCAACCGATGCATTGGTGGCGCGGGCCGTGGCGTTCGCGCTGCGCGGCGGCGCGTCAGGGGGAACGCATGGAAGAATCTGATGGCTGCGCGCATTGGCTGATCCTGGTTCCGCTCGCAATGTTCCTTTTCAACGTGCTGAGCTGATTTTCAGGAACTGAATCCGCGACGCCTCGTTACCGGGATGAGCATTCATCCCGGGAGAGGGCCATGGTTTCCTATCGCTACGAGCCTGACTACACGGTCAGAGGCCGCCATTACGCGCATCCGCTGATCGATTGGCCGATGGTGTTTGCCGGCGCGCTGGTCGCGGTGGCGCTTGGATTTTTGCTCAATGTGCTCGGCCTCGCCATCGGCGCGAGTGCGTTCAATCCGTATCGGCTTGAAGCGCAGAGCGACGCCATCACCATCGGCGGCGGGCTATATGTGATTTTCGCGCAGCTCGTAGCGCTGCAGATCGGCGCGTACGTGGCTTCGCGGTCGGCGCGCTATCCCGATCATGTCGGCGGGTTGCTGACGGGGCTGGTGGTTTGGGCGCTCGCTGTTGTCGGCGCGGTGTTTATCGCCAGTTTCGCGGCCGGCGCGGTGTCGAGCGGAAACGCCATCCCCGCAGGCGTGGCTGAAACCGTGGGCGAGCTGGCTGAAGCCGCCACCGGTGAAGGCGCTGAAGCATCTGAATTGGAAAGCGCCGCGAACACCGCCGATGCGGTGGCGGCGCTCGCGTGGTGGACGGCCGCTTCGCTTGGCCTTGGGCTCGCTGGCGCGATCGCCGGTGGTTGGCTCGGCGCCGCGCATCCGAAATGGGACGGGCGCCCGCGCCTGGACGATAGCCGCCCGTATCAAACCGGGCCTGGTGTTTAAGGAGCGCGTGCGATGGAAGAGCTTGGCAAAGGCTGCATTCTCTGGGCCATCGGCATCCCGCTGCCGATCATCATTCTCTTGTTTTTGTTCGGGGTGCTGAACTGATGAGGCGCTACGCGTCGGCCGGCATCAGTTCGGCCAACGCGCCGCCGACGCTCATGGCGATCTGCGGGAAGACCTGAACGAAATACTCGTCCACGTTGGCGTAAAGCACGTTCGCCGGCGAAAGCGGGCCGATGCGCAGCGGCACGCCTTGCGCGGCCGTCATGCCGACTGAGCGCACAAGCTCGGGAATAAAGCCCAGATGCGATCCGCCGCCCGCGAGCACCACGTCGATCATCGGCGTAGCCGTGCCGCGCGCGCGGGCGGCCACGCGCTCAAGGCTTGCGCCGATGCGTTCGCCCAGCTTGGCGATGAAGCCGCGGAATTGCTCGTCCTCGGTCAGATCCTGCACGCGGATGGTGGTGGTTTTCCAGCCGTCCTTCACGGTGCATTTGCCTTCGGTGAACAGCACTTTCTTCATCGCGCGCGCGTGCAGCTTCAGCGTGCGTTTGAGGCGCATGTCTTCTTCGTGATTGCGCGCGCCGCGCTTGGCCATGATGAGGTCCACCATGATGCGGTCGATCTCGTCGCCGGCCAGATTGCAGCTTTGCCGCGCCTCGGTGATTTCCTCGAGCGTGGGCGGGAAGGCGTCTTCGTTGAAATCGAAGGCGGCGATGTCGGTAGTGCCGGCGCCCATGTCGAACACGAACACAAAGCGGGTGGGGGCGTTGGTGTAAGCCAAGGCGGCGGCGGCGGCGGCGTGGGGCTCGAACACGCCGGTGTCGAGATTGCCGTCTTCCGGGGCGAGCGCGGCTTTTTCCAGCGCGTCCTTGCATTGAGCGATCGAGACGCCCTCGTGGCTCAGCAGCAGGCGGCCAAGCTTGCGCGAAACCGCCGCGCCTTCGTTGAAGATGATGGCGAATTGCCTGTCCACATCGCCGCCGCGCTGCCAGGCGGGGCTGGTGTAGCGGCGCTTCGCGTCCGCCGCGCCTTGCGGCAGGCTGGGCACGCGGCGCAGCGCTTCGCGGATCAGCTGATCGAGATAGGCGAGATAAAGCACCAGCGCGTCGCGCTGGCGGAAGGTGCCGCTCGGATCCATCGAGGGCGGCAGCTTTTCGGCGAGCGCGGCGTTCACATCTTTCGCCGCGAGCACCGATTTGAACGAAAGCAGCGGATCGCGGTTCATCGCCACGCCGCGATGCGCGTAGGCGAAAGCCACCGGCCCGAAGAACAAGCGCCCGTTATCGACGAACAGCACCGATGGCGTCAGCAACGGATGGTCCGATTCCGAAACGAGCCCGAG
>DAOMPU010000129.1:0-7155 GCA_035444925.1 Terricaulis sp.
CGCGGCGACCGAGCCCCAGCGCCCGCCGCCCCAGGGCAGCGTGGCCTGGACCCAGCGCCCCTCCGCACGCCGAATTTCCGACGTCTATCCCGAGCGCGCCCTGCGCGATGGCGTCGGCGGGCGGGTCGAATTGGACTGCACGGTGCTTGCAAGCTTGGCCCTGACGTGCTCCGTCGCGTCCGAAACCCCGGCTGGGCTGGGGTTCGGCCGCGCGGCCTTGGCCGCCGCGGGTTCATATCGGGCCCGGGCCACCCTATCTGATGGGGCGTCCGCCACAGGCGCGCGGACGCGCATTGTTGTTCAGTTTCAGGCTCCCGCTCAATGATCCTCACACTTATGAAGGCCAAACTGCATCGCGCTCGCGTGACGCAGACAGACATCAACTATGAGGGCTCGATCTCGATCGATTCCGATCTGCTCGAGCGCTCCGGCATTCTGCCGCATGAGCAAGTCGATGTGCTGAACATCAATAACGGCGCGCGTTTCACCACCTACGCGATCGAGGCGCCGCGCGGCTCCAAGACGATCGGCATCAATGGCGCGGCCGCGCGCCTGGTGCAGAAGAACGACCAGGTGATCATCGTGGCCTATTGCCAGATGCCCGCCGAAGAAGCGCGCAATTATAATCCGAGCGTGGTGCTGCTGGATGACGACAACAACGTCGTGCTGAAAGCGGCCAAGAGCGGCCACGCCGGCTAAGGCGCGCGGCGCTTTTTCCACGTGCTCCCCCGTCAGGGGGGGCTGGCTGCGAAGCAGACTGAGGGGGAAGCGCCAGCGTTTGCAGACATTCGCGCCCACCCCTCCGTCGCGTGCTCACACGCGCGACACCTCCCCCTCGCGGGGGAGGACGAGGCGACGGCGTGTCTTTAGCGCGTCAGGCGCAGCGCACCGATGCCGGTGCCGATCGCGTTGAACGCGTTCTGCAGCTGTTGGGCGTTGTCGGCGCGGTAATAATGGCTCGTGCTGGTGGCGCAATCGCGCATCAGCCGCACCGTGGCGGAATCGGTTTCGCGGAAAATCACCGTGTAGATCTCGATGCCTTCGCGCTTGATCGCCGTGCACAGCGCGCGCTGGCGCCCGTTCACGTAGGTCACGTAATTGCTGGCCGAGCTGATGTTGCGCCGATACTCGGTGGGTAGAATGCCGAACAACAGGCCGTTCAAGAGATTGGTGAGGATGTTGCCGTTGGCGTAATCGCGCCACAGGCCCATGTGGTTGTAAGCCGAGTAATCGCTGGCGAACACCGGGTCCGACCCCACATTGGTGTTCTGTCCGTCCGACATCAGCACGATCACTTTGCGCACGTCATCGCCATACGGGCGCCCTTCGGTGAAGGGCGGGCCGGGCGAGATCACGCGCCAACCCCAAGCTAGGCCCTCGGCCTGGTTGGTGCCGCCCCCGCTCCAATCGCGCATGGCGCGGATCGCGGTGATGACGGTGGAGCGATTGGTCGTCAGCGGGACGATCGGCGTCGGGCAGCCGCGATTGGGGCCGCGCGCGTCGGGCGCGCTGGTGGTGATGGAGCCGGCGGTGCGGTTGTATTTGAACACGTTGAACATGCGCGCCTCGCGCCGCTCTTGCGTCGTTGCGGAGCTGCCGAGCGAGGAGCTCATGGTCGCGCCGCTTATGTCGCCCAGCGTGTCGGTGAGATAGGAGTTGGAATAGCCGTCCGTGGTGTCGAGCCAAAAATACGGCACGAACATCGTGTCCGGGTCGCCCACGTCCGGCGCATTGTCGGAGATATCGAACGGCTCGGGGCGCGCCTCGACGCAGCCCTTCCAGCTTGAATTCGAAATCAGATCGTGCAGCTCGACATAATTGACGCCTTCAGGCGTAAACGCATAGCAGCGTGAGCCGCCCAGCAGCGAAGAGGATTTGCGCCACACGATGCGATACGGCCCGGTATAGCCAGCGTAAGGCAGCGTCGAGAGCGCTTCGCAATTGGCGCCCGTATAGCCCGAGCGGTTGGAGCGCGTCTCCACCGGCATGTGCGCGATCGAGCGATCTTCAATCAGCTCGCCATTGTAAGCGGCCAGACCCGCCTGATCGAGCCAGCTGCGCTGCAGCGCGCCATTGCCGATGTTCACCTGCGCCACAAACGGCACCAGCGCCACATGCACAGTGTCGCCATCGAGGTTGAGCAGCGTGCCGGCGAGATCCTCGGCCGCATCGCGCAGCGCCTGCATGTCGTTGCGCATCGAGCCGGTGTTATCGAGCACCAGCGCCACTTCGATCGGCGGGCTGGCGTTGGCCTGCGCTTCCGCGACCACGCGCACATCCCAATCGCGATCGGTGATGACGCGCCCAAGGCTCAGCGGCATCGGCATATTGGCTTCCACACGATGGCCGCCATCGTGCAATTGCACGACATTGAAGCTCGCCGTCGTGGCGAGATCGCCGAGTTCGGCTTCAAAAAACGCGCGCGCCGCGGCGGTGCGATCGGCCATGGAAAGGTTGGAGGTGCGCTCCGCGACCAGCGCCGCGCCATCGACCGCATTTTGCATCTGCGCGCGGATCGCCTGGGCGCGCGTGAAATCGATCGTGATCCCGATCAGGCCGACGAGAAAGGCGCCGACAAGGCCCCACATCATCGCCACATTGCCCCTGCGGTCGCGCACGAAAGCTACGCGCCGACTCCCGCCGAACACCCAACGCCCAAACATATCTGGCCCCAATGCCTATTTCAGCATCGCGAACTTACGTATTTTGCGTAAAGATTCCGGGCGGCGAAAAAGGTAAATCTTCTTAACGCATGATGCGCAGGCGCGAGATCGACGCCGCGATGGCGTCGAACGCGGCGATCAGCTCGCTTCCGCTGCCGGTGAGATAGGCGTGGTTTTCGCTAGTGGCGCACGTGCGCAGGAAGTCGCTCGCGGTTGCATCGCCATTGAGGCCAAGGCCGACCGTATAAACCACCACGCCGCGCGCCTTCATCGCCGTGCAAAGCTGCTGGGCTTGGTCGAAGCCGCCGCCGTTCGTGCCGTTGCAGGTGTTGCGCTCGCTCGCGTTGCCCGCGCCATTGTTTGAATCGCGCCCGATCACGCCCTCGCAATACGTGGTGTTGAACGCGCCGTCCGTCATCATCACCACGATTTTCAGCGTTTCAGGCTGATTGTAGGAAGCCGGCTGGCTGGCGCTGGGCCACAAATGCCCCCAATTCGGCGACACCGCATACCAACCCCAGGCAAGCCCGATCTGCCCCGCGGTCGAACCCGCCGCGGAAAGCGCGCTGATGCGATTGTTCAGCAGCGTGCGATCGGTGCTGAGCGGGGTGAATTGCGCGCTGGGGCAGGCATTGGCGCTGCTGGCGTAATTGTATCCCACATAAGCTGTGCCCGGCCCCGCATCGGTGTAACGCTGCGCGCCGATGCGCTCGCTGACGCACGTGCCGTAACCGAACAGGCGCCGCGCGCTCGGGCTCGATGCGTTCATGAACGACACGTACTGGCACCCGGGGCGCGTGCAATAGGCGCTGCCGCCGGAGGTGTAGGCGCCCCACGCCGCGCCGGTGACGGTGAGCGCAAACTGATTGCCGTTGACGGCGCCCACTTCAAACTGGTTGTTGTTCAGCTGCGTCGTGCCGTTGACGCCGGTGAAATAGACATACTCGCCGCTGCTGAGCCCGTGCCCGTTCGACGTGATCACCACGCCGCAATTGGCCGCCAAACAACGGCGGATCGCGCCGCCTGAGCTATAACTGCTATAGCCGTTGCCGGAGGTGGTGTTGACGTTGGCGGTGTCGGCCGCGTTGCGCAGCCTGAAGGAATTGGAATCCACCACCGTGCCCACGGTGTACACCTTGTTGTTCAGCTGCGTCATGCCGTTGACGCCGGTGATGTAGATGCGCTGGCCCGTGGAGAGGCCGTGATTGTTGGCGGTGACGACGCCCGGGCTCGCGCGCGTGACGCCGCTGATGTTGCTTGACGTCCCATCATGCCAGGCGATCGCGCTGATATTGGTGGGGCCTGTGATCGGCCCGCGCGCGGCGTCCGCGTAGCCGCCCATATTGACGCCCATCGAATACGGCACGATCGCCAGCTTCGAATAGAACGGGGTCTGCTCGTCACGCACGACGGTGTTGACCAGATTGGTTGAGGCGGTGCGCAGATCGACGATGCGCTGGCCCGACATCGAACCGGTGACATCCAGCACCAGCGCGACCTCAAGGTTCACGCCGCTGCGTTCAGCATCGGATTCCACATGGATGTCCCAATCCTGATCGCGCACCAGGCGCCCGAGCGACATGGGCATCGGCATGGTCACGGTCACGCGCATCTGACCGTGGCCGATTTCGGCGATGTTGAAGGTCGCGGTCGAAGCGAGCGCGCCCATCTCGGACTCAAAAAACGCCCAAGCGGCCTGCTGGCGCTGTTCTTCGGTTTGCGCGTCGCCGCGGGCGGCCGCCAGCGCCGCGCCATCCGCCGCGTTTTGCAATTGCGCGCGCAGCATCTGCGCGCGGGTAAAATCGACGGTGAGGCCCGCCAGGCCGACCAGAAAGGTCAGCATCAGCCCCCACATCATCGCGACATTGCCGCCGCGCGCCGTCCAAAACGCCCGCATCACCCGCTCCCTCGCGGAACACCGGTCCATGCCCGGCGATACCCCAATGCCGTTAGGTTCCCGTTGAGAAACCTGGTGAACGCGCCATTTTCGGTTGCATCGTCGGAATTTTTGCTATTATGATGATATCATAACGATAGCGTTGGAGAGGGAAAATGTCGGCCGCGCCACTTCGCAACACTCAAGAACGGGTCGCCAACACCACCAATGGCGGGCTGATGCTGCTGCTCACCTTGGTGGTATTGGGCGCCGGCGCCTGGCTGCTGATCGATGTGATCGCGCAAGACGGCGGCAGCCCCCTTCAGGCCATCGCCATCGTGGCGGCCAGCTTGCTTTTCACCGCCCTTTTGATCGGCTTTTACACGCTCCAGCCCAACGAGGCCGCCGCCATCACCCTGTTCGGCAATTACAAAGGCACCGACCGCACGCCCGGCCTGCGCTGGGTGTTGCCCTGGTACACGCGCAAGAAGATCAGCCTGCGCGTGCGCAACGTCACCGGCGAAAAGCTCAAGGTGAATGATAAACGCGGCAATCCGATTGAGATCGCCGCCGTCGTCGTCTGGCGCGTCACCGATACGGCGAGCGCGCTGTTCGACGTCGATCATTACCAGGAATTCGTCGATATCCAGATCGAAACCGCGGTGCGCGAAATCGCCTCGCACTTCTCTTACGATAACGCCGAGCACGACGAGCCCACGCTGCGCGGCGACGCCGATCAGGTCTCTGCGCTGCTGCGCGAAAAGCTGCAGGAGCGCGTGGCGGTCGCCGGCGTGGTGATCGACGAAACCAAGCTCTCCCACCTCGCCTACGCGCCGGAAATCGCCTCGGCGATGCTGCGCCGCCAGCAGGCCGAAGCGGTGCTGGCCGCGCGCCAGAAGATTGTGCAAGGCGCGGTGGAAATGGTCGAGCACGCGCTCAACCAGCTTTCAGAACGGGACGTGGTGAAGCTGGACGATGAACGCCGCGCCGCCATGGTGTCGAACCTCCTGGTGGTGCTGTGCTCGGACAACGAAGCCCAGCCCGTCATCAACGCCGGGACCATCTATCAATAGATCATGCCGGCCGATCGCAAAGCCTTCGCGCTGCGCCTCGATCCAGCGCTTTACAACGCCGTCGCGCGGCTGGCGGGGGCTGAGCTGCGCAGCGTGAACGCGGAGATCGAGTTTCTGCTGCGCGAGGCTTTGCGCGCGCGCGGCGTGAAAATCGAGCCGCCGCCTGAGGACGAAACGGGGGAAGCAAAATGACCACGCGCAACAAATCGATCGCGTTTCTCGTCCTCTCCTTTGCGCTGAGCTGGGGGGTGGTGTTCGCCTGCTGGGGCGCGGGCGTGCGCGAGGCCAACCTCGTCGGCCTTGTGCTCGTCGCCATGATGGCCGGCCCGGCGATCGCGGCTTTGATCTGCGCGTTCGCGTTCGAGCCCAAAGGCCAACGCCGCGCCGCGCTTGGCCTGCATTGGACGCCGAACCTTTGGTGGCTTTTCGCCTGGGCCGGCGTCGTGCTGATCGCGACGCTTTCCGTTGTGCTGACGATGCTTCTTTCGGGCCAAAGCTTCGTGCCGATCGGCGACGCAGCGCGCGAAGCCGCGATCGCGCAGGGCCAAGACGTTTCGCAGATCCCGCCCTTCCTGTTCAGCACCGAATTCATCTTCGCCATGGCGCTGCTCGTCGGCCCCGCCATCAACACGATCATCCTCACCTTCACCGAAGAGCTCGGCTGGCGCGGCTATCTGCATCATCTGTGGCGCGGCGCCGGCTTTTGGCGTTGCTCGCTCAACACCGGCGCGATCTGGGGCGCCTGGCATGCGCCGGCCATCCTGCTCTACGGCCTCAACTATCCGCAGAACGCCGACATCGGCGTGTTCCTCTTCGTGTTCTATTGCGTGCTGCTGGCCCCGATCATGACCTTCTTCCGCGACCGCGGGCGCTCGGTCATCGCCGCGGGCGTCGCGCACGGCACGTTCAACGCCTTGGGCGGGCTGACCATCGGCTCGCTCAGCGCGCCGAATTTTCCCTGGAACGGGATCGTCGGCATCGGCGGCTTCCTGGCGCTAGCGCTCGGCGTGGGCGCGATCTGGTGGCTGAAGCGCAGGGAGGCCCCCGCAAGCGCCTGAGCTGCGGCGCCGGCGCTCTTGCGCGCCCGCCCCCCGGGGCTTAAGCACGCGCGATCCAGCCAATGGGTCGATTCCTAGCCGCCGAACGCGGGCCGGAGACGCATGCCGAAACGTACTGACCTCAACTCGATCCTGATCATTGGGGCCGGGCCGATCATTATCGGCCAGGCGTGCGAGTTCGATTATTCCGGCGTGCAAGCGGTGAAGGCGCTGAAGGCCGAGGGCTACCGGGTGATCCTGGTGAACTCGAACCCGGCCACGATCATGACCGATCCGGGCCTGGCCGACGCCACCTATATCGAGCCGATCAATCCCGAGACCGTGGCCCAGATCATCGAGGCCGAACGACCCGACGCCCTCCTGCCCACCATGGGCGGGCAAACGGCGCTCAATTGCGCGCTCGAGCTGGAGCGCATGGGCGTGCTGGAGAAATTCGGCGTCGAGATGATCGGCGCCAAGGCCGACGTGATCGAGAAGGCCGAGCA
>DAOMPU010000130.1:0-7145 GCA_035444925.1 Terricaulis sp.
CGCCGACAATCGCGCCGACCCAATCGGGCCCAGCCGCCGGTTCGCTGGCTTGCAGCGCCAGCAGCGTCGCCATCGCCGCCAGCATGAGCGCGCCCGCGCCCAGCGAAAGGCGCGTGCGCAAATTGGCGCCCGTGCCGCGCCACAGCACCCAATGCGCCCAGAACATGATCGCCGGCGCCAGAAAGCCCAGCGCCGCGAATTGCAGCAGCGGCGCGGCCTCTGCGCTTGGCGCGCGCGCGGTCCAATACGGGGTGAGCCAGAGCAGCATCGCCGCCAGGCTCGCCGCCAGCGCCAGTGCGCCCAGCGCCATCGCCGCGCCTGCGCGCACGCTCTGCACGCCCTGGCGCATGCGCGCGGCGGCGAGCAGCGAAATCACTAGCCAAGATGCGATGTGCAGCCCAGCTTCGGGGAAGCTGATCGGCGTCAGCACCAGCGCCCCGCCCGAGGCGAGCACGCGCAGCGTGAGGCTCGCGCCAACGCTGGTCAGTACAATCAGCAGCGCCTCGAACAGGCCGGCCGTGGCCGGGGCGGGTTGGCGCTCAGCCAGGTAGGCGCATACGCCCGCAAGCAGCAACGGCGCGCCAAAGCCGAGCCCAAGCAGCCAAATCGGATCGCCCGCTTCGCGCAGCACCAGCAGCCCGGCCGCGCCGGCGTTCAGCAGCGCCAGCGCGCCAGCGCACCAAGCCAAAGCGCGCCACACCGAATCCGGCCAGCGCCAATCAAGCGCGAGCAGCCCCGCCGCAAACGCCATGAACGCGAGCGCGGCGATTTCAGGCGCCCCCATCAGCACGATCGCGCACGCGACCGTCATGAACACGCCGGCGGCGAGCACCCAGAGGGTAAGTTTGAGCGAAGCCAAAGTGCGCGCCCCGCGCGCGGCGGCGGCGGCGATCACGGCGCCGAACGCGGCGGCGCTCGCCAGCAGCGCGCCCGCCGCGGCGAGCGGGGAAGCCAGCCCATGTCCAGACCAGTGCAAGGCCGCGATCGCAAACAGCGGCGCCAACACGCCCGAGCCCGCGAGCGCAATTCCGCGCGCGCCCAGATCCGGCACGCGGATCGCGGCGATGCCCAGGAAAAGCGCGCCCGTCCAGGCGGCGACCGGCGTGAACCAGATCGCGGCGCTATCTTGCCCGCTCAAAACGAACAGCCCGATCAGCGCCGCGCCAAACGCCGCGAGGTGGATCGCCTCCAGCCGCAGATTGAGCGCGCCCACCGTGGCCGCCAGCGCAAGGACCGCGCCGAACGCCGCGCCGGCAGGGCTGATAAGCCCGATCTGCGCCCCGAGCGCCAAAGCGGCCGCGCCCGCAAGCAGCGTCAGCGCCGCGCCCGGCGCGAGGCGCAGCAGGAAGGCTTGCGCCAGTCCGGCCGCGCCTGCGAATGCGAGCGCCGCCGAAAGCGCGCCTGCCTCGGGCGCCGCTGCGTCCAGCGCAAACGCCAGCGCCGACCACGCGCCCGCCGTGATCACGCCGGCCCACGCTGCGGCGGGCCAAGTCTTGCGCAGCGCCAGCAACATCATCGCCCCGCCCAGCGCCACGCCGATGGCGGCGGCGAACCCAAGGCTAAGCTCCGCGGCCAGGCACAGCGCCGGCGCCGCAGCAGCCAGCGCCAGCGCAACGCCGCGCAGCGTGTCCGCGTTGGCGGCCGGCGCGGGTTGGCGCTGCTGCAGGTGATGGATCGTGGCGGGTTCGGTTTCGGTGAGTTTGGCGCTGAGCGCGGCCGCTTCATCAACCGGCGCCAGGCGCAAGCTCTCGCCGCTGCGCACGCGCCGGCGCACAGCGCCTACGCTTTCCAGCGCCGCAAGCTGCGCGCGCAGCGCTTTAAGCTCGCCGCTCATGCGCTCAAGCCGGCGCCACATCAGCGCGCCCGCGCCGGCGAGCAACGCCAGCGCCAGCCCTATGAGGAGAGCGAAATCCATCAAAACCCTTCCCAGGCGAAGTGCGCTTGTTAGCCGAGGATGGCCCTCAGCGCATGCGCAAAACGGGATGGCGCCTATCCGCGCCCGGCCGCGTTGCCGCAACGCCTCAGGGGTGGGATCGTTCCGGAGTGCTTATGTGGAGGATTTTCTGAGGAATTTTTGCGTTTGCAGATGCCCGCCGCCGTAAGCTTCCGCGCCGGCGGGATCTGTGATTTTCGCCCATGCGTCGCGAACGGCTTCCGCCGAGGCGCCCGCGCCCAGATAGGCGCCCTCGGTCTCCACAATTTGCGCCAGCGCAAACACGCCCGCGCCCGCGGTAAGAATGGCGCCGTTTGGGGCCTCTTTGGAGGCCAGATAGACCACGCCCGGCGTCACTTCCTCGGGCCCGAGCTTAGCCAGCATTTCCGGCGGCATCAGGCTTTCGGTCATGCGCGTGGCGGCGACCGGCGAGATCGCGTTGATGCGGATGTCGTTCTTGGCGCCTTCCAGTTTCAGCGTGTTCATCAGGCCCACGAGCGCGAGTTTGGCCGCGCCATAATTGGCCTGGCCGAAATTGCCATAGAGCCCGGTGGACGAGGTGGTGACGACGACGCGGCCATAATTCTGCGTGCGGAAAATCTCCCACAGCGCCTTCAACGGCTTCACCGCGCCCATCAGGTGCACATCCACCACCGCGCCGAAATCGGAGAGCTCCATCTTGGAGAAGCTCTTGTCGCGCAGGATGCCGGCATTGGCGATCAGCACATCGATGCGGCCCCAGCGCTGCATGGTGGCCGCGATCAGATTGGCGACGCCTTTATCGTCCGTGACGGAGGCGCCATCGGCGAAAGCTTGCCCGCCCGCGGCGGTGATTTCCGCTACGACAGCCTCGGCTGCCGCTGAGGAGCCGCCCGAGCCGTCCAGCGATCCGCCGAGATCATTGACCACCACCTTGGCCCCGCGCCGCGCAAACTCGAGCGCGTGCTGGCGCCCCAGGCCCCCGCCGGCGCCCGTGACGATGACAACCTGGCCGTCAAAGCGGATCTCGGACATGGGTGCTGCTCCTTAATTCTGCCGGCGTCAGTTGAAGTTGCAGCGCCGCCCGGTCAAGCGATTGCGGCGGCGTTGCTGTCGCACTAGCGTCACGTCAAGCTCCAGGGGGTTCGGGGATTGGCTTATTCGTTCGACAATGCGCGCAGCCTGCTGGCCGTGCTCGCCATCGTGTTCATCTGCTGGGTGTTCTCGGAGAACCGGCGGAAGTTTCCGTTCTTCATGCTGATCGGCGCGTTGGTCGTTCAAATCGGCCTGGTTTTGGCGCTGTTCGCCATCCCGAATTCGCAGGCCGTGCTCTCGGGCGTCACCGGCGCGGTCGATGGGCTCGCCAGCGCCGCCGATAAGGGCGCGCAATTCGTGTTCGGCTATTTGAGCGGTGGCGCGCAGCCCTATGGCGCCGACGCCGAAAGCGCGCCCTTCATCTTCGGCTTCCGCGTGCTGCCATTGATCCTGGTGATCTCCGCGCTCTCGGCGCTGCTGTGGCATTGGGGCATCCTGAAATGGGTCACGCACGGCTTCGGCTACGTGTTCGAGAAAACCATGAACCTCGGCGGCGCTTCGGCGCTCGCGGTGGCGGCCAATATTTTTATGGGCATGGTGGAAAGCCCGATCGTGATCCGCGCCTATCTCGATAAGCTGACGCGCGCCGAGCTTTTCCTGATGATGGTGGTCGGCCTCGCCACCGTCGCCGGCTCGACCATGGTGGCCTACGCGCTGATCCTCGGCCCGGTGTTGACCAATGCGGCCGGGCACGTGCTGGTGGCCTCGATCATATCAGCGCCCGCCGGCATTCTGCTGGCGCGCATCATGGTGCCGGAAGAGCACAAGGCCGGCGCGCCGTTCGATCACTCGACCGAGCTGAAATACCAAAGCTCGATGGACGCGGTGACGCGCGGCGTGCAGGACGGCGTCATGGTGGCGGTGAATGTCGCGGCGTTCCTGATCGTGTTCGTCGCGTTCGTTTGGCTGGTGAACAATGTGCTGGCGATTTTCCCGCCGGTGGACGGCGACCCGCTGACGCTGCAACGCATTTTCGGCTTCGTGTTCGCGCCCGTGGCTTACGCCATCGGTCTGCCGTGGGCCGATGCGGACGAAGGGGGGCAAATCCTCGGCACCAAACTCTTTCTCACCGAATTCATCGCCTTCATCGATCTGGGCGCCATTCCCGCGGAGGCCATCACCGAGCGCAGCCGGATGATCCTCACCTATGCGATCTGCGGCTTCGCCAACGTCGCCTCCGTCGGCATCATGACGGGCGGGATGACGGTGCTGATGCCCGAGCGCCGCGCCGAGATCATGGGCCTTGCCTGGAAGGCGTTGCTGCCGGGCTTCCTCGCCACGCTGATGACGGCGGCGGTGGTCGCGGCGCTGCCGGCGCAATTGTTCGCGAACTAAGCGCGGCTGGCGGCCAGCTTGCGCCCGCGTGCGTCGGCGCGCCGGCGCCACATCTTCGCCAGCTTGCGCAGCGTTTTGAGCGCTTTGCGCGGCGTAGGCGGATCGTTGGCGACGGGCGGCGCGGCGCGGAGGCGCTCAATCAAAATCGTGAGGTCGCGCTCCTTGCCGAGCGCTTCGGCGAGGCGCGCGGCGCAGCGGCGCCGGCGCGCGCTGGGCCAAGCGGCGCCGAGAGCCTCCGCGGCGAACAGGCGCTCCTTCTCGCGCCGGCGCCATTTGTGCCGCGCGTGGCCATCATCGCTGGCGAGGCCGCGTTTGCGCGCGCGCCGGGCGCGGCGCACGATCGCCTTGGAGCTGCGCGAGACCTGGCGGCTGGAAGCTTCGGGCCAAACTTGCGCGAGGGCATGAAGGTCTTTCAGCGCGGCGCTCAGCGTGGCCAGGCCGGCGCAATCGATCTCGCGGGCCGAAAGCGAAAAGCGCTCCGCGGCGGCGTTGAGCGCGGCGGCGGCTTTAGGCGGCGCGCGTTTGGCCGCGCTCTGCGCAAGCGCGGCCAGCGCCGCCTGCTCGCGCGCGGGCGCCAACAGGCGCATCGCGGCGCGCGCGCTTTCATCGAACACGTCCGCCAGGCCGGGTGCGCCGCCGCGCCCCAGGCGCGCAATCGCGCGCGCGCGTTTGAGGCGCACGCGCCCGGCGTGAACAGCGCCCGCGTCAAGCGGGGCGGCCAATGCGCTTCGGGCGGCGGCGATTTCTGCGCTTAGCGCTGCGCGCACATCAAACGCGGGGCCGGGCGGTCGCACGCGTTGCTCCCTCATCTTGCTGCGGCGTTCTGCCGTCAGCCGATTTTCTTGAGCGTGCCGGAAAATGCAAGCAGCGTGCGGCCTTGCTGGCGAATGAGGCCGCGCACGAACAACATGGTGCGCGTCGCGCGCAACACTTCGCCGTTCGCCTCCACCATCACGTCTGGCGCGCCGCCCGCTATAAATTCGCCGTTGAATGTGACAGTTACAGCTTTTGTATCGGCCAGTTCGCGGCGCGCGATGGCGAAAAGCGAAAAGTCCGCGAAGCTCATCAGCGCCCCGCCATGAATGGCGCCGCCGCCGTTCAGATGCGCGCGCGTGGGCATGAAGGCGCAGCGCACGCGCCCGTCCGGTTCGTCGCGGAAACAGAAGGGGCCGATGGAACTCTCGTAGGGGTCGGCCCCTGAACTCCACGTGCTCCAGCCCGCGAACGGGCCTTCCGTCAGCACGATCGGCGCATCCGCTTGCTCGCCCGCACCCTCTGCGCCCATACTCAATCTCCTTGGAGGGCGGTTGCTGGCATGGCGGGCGCCCACAGGCAAGGCTGGGGCGTGATGCGACTTGTTTTCGTCATGTTGGCTGTGCTGGCGCTCAGCCAGTGCGCGTCCGCGCGCGAGGCGCAGCGGGCCACGGTGATCGTGGGCCTCGCCGCCGCGCCCGATAATTCGGACCCGCGCTACACGATGTTGTGGCGGCGCGTCGATCAGAGCGGGCAGTTCGATTCACATGGCGGGCGCCGGATGATCGAATTCACCACCCATAGCGGCGCCACCGTGCGCGTGGCGAGCGCGCCGGGCGAGTTTGAGGTCGCAGAGGTGGAGCCGGGCCGCTACGCGCTTGACGGGGTGTTCGCCACCTTGAGCGAAGCGGGCGTCACCTACACCGCGCAAGGCTCGATCCGCGGGCCGGAGCGGCCTTCCTTTGAAGCGCGCCCGGGCGAGGTGATTTATCTCGGCATCTGGCAGGCGAGCCTTGATGGGCATTTGGCCGTGGTGCGCCCCTGGCGGATCGATCAAGCCGATGCACGCGCGGTGGCGCAGGCCGCCGGCATTGAAGGCGCGGTGGCGATTCGCCAAACCGAAGCCGCCGCCGTGCCCTGCGCGCCGCGCCGCCTGCATCCTTCGTTGACGCGTGAGATTTGCTGAAGAGAGCCGAAAATGGACGACACCACAGCGCAATTGCTCGAGGCTATCCGCCGTTTCGTGAACGAGCGGCTGATCCCGCTCGAGGCGAAAGTCGCGGAAGACGACGCGATCCCCGCTGAGGCGCTGCAGGAAATGCGCGATCTCGGCATGTTCGGACTTTCTATTCCCGAAGAATTCGGCGGGCTCGGACTCTCGATGGAGGATGAGTGCCGGGCGATGTTCGAGTTTTGCCGCTGCTCGCCGGCGTTCCGCTCGGCGTTTGGCACCAATGTCGGCATCGGCAGCCAAGGGCTCGTCATGTTCGGCACGGAGGCGCAGAAGCAGAAATATCTGCCGGGCGTCGCTTCGGGAGAAATCGTCACCTCATTCGCGCTGACGGAGCCGGAAGCGGGCTCCGACTCAGGCTCAGTGCGCACGCGTGCTGAGCTTAAGGGCGATCATTACGTGCTGAACGGCGCCAAGCGTTTCATCACCAACGCCGCGCGCGCTTCGCTGTTCACCGTGATGGCGCGCACCAATCCGGACGTGAAGGGCGGCGGCGGCGTTTCGGCGTTTCTTGTGCCGCGCGAGCTGGAAGGCGTTTCCGTCGGCAAGCCGGAAAAGAAAATGGGCCAGCAGGGCGCCCATATTCATGACGTGCATTTCGATAACGTGCGCGTGCCGGTCGAGAACCGGCTGGGCGAAGAAGGCCAAGGCTTCCGCGTGGCGATGCAGGTGCTCGATCGCGGGCGGTTGCATATTTCTTCGGTCTGCGTCGGCGTGGCGGAGCGCTTGATCGAAGAAAGCGTGCGTTACGCGGGCGAACGCAGGCAATTCGGCCAGCCGATCGCCAGCTTCCAGATGATCCAGGCCATGCTGGCCGAT
>DAOMPU010000131.1:0-3215 GCA_035444925.1 Terricaulis sp.
TGCTGTGGGCGATTGCGCTGCCGGAGCAGATGGCGCTGCCGTTTCTGCCTGAAGCGCCGCTGTTTGGGCTGGACGCCGCGCGGCATGAAACCAGCCGCAGCGTGGCGCTGATCTGCGCGGCCTGGGCTGCATTGTTTGCGCTGCCGCTGTTTCTCTACACGCGCGATACGCCCGCGCGCGGGGAGCGCTTCGTTTCCGCGCTGCGCCATGGAATCAGCGGCGTGATCGCCACCTTGCGCAAGCTGAAAAGCCATCGCCACATCGCGCTCTTCCTGGTCGCGCGCATGCTCTATGCGGATGGCAAGATCGCCATTCTGATTTTCAGCGGTGTCTATGCCGCGGGCGTGATGGGCTGGGGGCTGGTGGAGATGCTGATTTTCGGCATCGTGCTTTCGGTGTTCGCGGTGTTCGGCGGGCTGCTCGCGGGGCGGCTGGATGACGCGGTGGGCTCGAAGAACGCCGTGCTGATCGAGGTGGGCGTCACGCTCTTGTGCCTGATCGTCATGGTTTCGATGGCGCCGGGCTCGATCTTCTTTTTCTTCCCTGTGGCGCCGGAGGCGGGCGTGCCGCTGCCGCTGTTCGGCGCTTGGCCGGAATTTCTCTATCTTTGCGCTGCGATCGTGATCGCCATGTCGATCACCGGCGCCTTCGCTTCCAGCCGCACCTTGATGGCCAAGCTTTCGCCGGTGGGCATGGAAGGCGAATTGTTCGGGCTCTATGCGCTTTCCAGCTCCGCCACCGCATGGCTGGCGCCGTTGCTGGTGGAGCGCTTCACCGCCATCTATCAAAGCCAGCGCGCGGGCTTCGCCGCGATCGGCATATTGCTGGCCGCTGGCTTTGTGCTGCTGGCGTTCTTGCGGGCGCCGGCGGAAGAGGGCGCGTGATAGCTTTGCGAACGCGGCGACGGCGCGGGAAGCGGACACAAAACGTCATCACGCTCGTGCTCCCCCGATAGGGGGAGCTGTCATTGCGTTAGCAATGACTGAGGGGGAAGCGCCGGCGCTTGCCGATTCTCGCGCTCGCCCCTCCGTCGCGTGCTGCACACGCGACACCTCCCCCTAGCGGGGGAGGACGGGTCTGCTGGCGAACGCTTGCACCTTATTTTTCGTGCGATGCTCTACGCGGCGCCTTCTTCGATCTCGCCGATCACGCTGATCTTTTGCCAGATCTTGCGCGCAAGGCTGGTGGTGAGGTTTTCGATCTCCGTCACCGCGTCGATCACCACGGGGTCGCGCACGCGGTCGGCGTAGAGCGCGGCCAGCTTGCCGATCAGCGCCAGCATTTCCGAGCAATAATCGAGATAGCGCGTCAGCTCGAACTTGGTCATGCGCCGGGGCGGGGCGCGCTCCTGCAGCAGCGCGGCGGGGTCTTTGGTGAGCTGGTGCATGTCGATCACGTGCGCGATCGAGCGCAGCTTGTGCAGCTCATCCAGCGCGCGCTGGCGCTTGGTGCGCTCCTCCAGCGTCAGCAGAAACCAGACCGCGCCGCCAAACAGGATCAGCAGATTCACTGCCGCCTCGAGATTGCCGAGCAGGCCGATATTGTTTTCGACGTTTTCCAGCCGCAGCAGCTTGAATGCGGCGATCTGGGCGATGGCGCCCGCAATGATGATGGCGCTGACGCCGACGCGCAGCGGCCAATTCGGCTGCGCCAGCTTGTGCGCCTCTTGCGTGACGGCCTGCGCGGTCGCGATCAGATCGCGGCAAAGGCGCGAAAGGCCGGCGCTTGGAAAGCGCGCGTCGATGCGTTGCTGGAGCAGGTCCAGCGTCTGCTGCAATTTTGCGGGATCGAGTTCGCGATAAGTCACGGGCCGCTCAGATTGCTGGCGCGCTGCACGCTGCGTTCTTCAAACGAATTGCCGAACGCCGATCCGCGCATCTCCGTAATGGTTTCCGCCACATAATGGCGCCCGTTCGGCGCGGGCGCGCAGCGCATCACGATCTCCATATGCGTGAGGCGCACCAGCGGCATCGGCTCAAACCCCTGCGGGGCGTGGATGCGGATGCGGGTGATGTCGGCGTTCTGCTTGGTGATCGTCATTTCGCCGCGCATGTGGCGGGCGAAGCGGCGCGAATTGCGGTCGCGGATGCTTTCGGGCGTGGTTTGGAAGGCATAGGTGACGCTGGTGTCGGTTTCACTGACTTGGCGCACGTCGGCGATGCGGCCCATATATTCGTTGGCGCACCAGGAAACGCCCTCAACTTCCGCGGCGTAATTATCGAAAGCGCGGCGTTGGCCGCCGGTGAGCTCTTCGCGCGCGGGGGAGATCAGGCGCACGCGGGGATTGGCGTTCGGCTCAAAGCGGGCGCGCCAATTGGCGCGGGAAGAATCCAGCTCAACATCGAAACTGTAGGCCACGCGCGCGGCTGCCGTGGCGGCGATCGCTTCCCCCAGCGCCGCGGGCGCAGCCCCCTGTGCGATGGCCGAAGGGGCGGCGAGCAGGGCGGCGAGCGTCAGCGCGGCGGCGAGGCGGAACATAAGCGCGATCTTGCCACGCACGCGCGCGCGGCTCAATCGCTGGAAGTGCGCGCGGGCGCGCCCTTATATGCGCAGCATGGATGCGCCCATTCTGCCGGAAGAGTTTTCCGCCTGGTTCGCCCGTCGCGGCTGGGCGGCGCGGGCGCACCAGCTCGAGCTGGCGCGGCGCGGGCTTGAGGGGCGCTCCACGCTGCTGATCGCGCCCACTGGGGCGGGCAAAACGCTGGCGGGGTTTTTGCCAAGCTTGATCGAGCTGGCCGAGATCGCGCGCGCCGGCGGGCCGAGGCGCCCGCATCGGCTGCACACGCTCTACGTTTCGCCGCTGAAGGCGTTGACCACGGACGTGGCGCGCAATCTGGAAACGCCGGTGCGAGAAATGGGCTTGCCGCTCCGCATCGAAAGCCGCACTGGCGATACGCCGCCGCACAAGCGCCAGCGCCAGCGCGCGCATCCGCCCGACATGCTGCTGACGACGCCCGAGCAGCTTTGCCTGCTGATCGCCTCCGAGCATGCGCGCGTGTTCTTCGAAGATTTGCGCGTAGTGGTGATCGATGAAATTCACGCGCTGGCGCCGACCAAGCGCGGAGATTTGCTGGCGCTGGCGCTGGCGCGCTTGCAGCGCTGGGCGCCGGCGCATCGGCGCGTGGGGTTGAGCGCGACGGTGGCGGATGAAGCGGCGTTGGCGAAATGGCTGGTGGGGGCAGAACCCTCTCCCCCCTTGCGGGGGAGAGGGCAGG
>DAOMPU010000131.1:3268-7123 GCA_035444925.1 Terricaulis sp.
CGCCCCCCACCTCCCGGCCCCCGCCCCGCGAGGCGGCGGGGGAGAAGTGTTGGTCGTCAAAGCTCCGCCTGGTGCGCAGCCGGTGATCGATGTGCTCGATTCCGACGCGCTCATTCCGTGGGCGGGGCATACGGCGCGGCATGCGATGCCTGAGGTGTATGGCGCCATTCAGCGCGCCAAGCTGGCGCTGGTGTTCGTCAACACGCGCGCGCAGGCGGAGATGACGTTTCAGGAATTGTGGCGCATCAACGAGGCAGGCTTGCCGATCGCGCTGCATCACGGCTCGCTTGATGTGGCGCAGCGGCGCAAAGTTGAGGCGGCGATGGCGGCGGGCAGTTTGCGCGCCGTAGTGTGCACGTCCACGCTCGATCTGGGCATCGATTGGGGCGATGTGGATTTGGTGATCCAGATCGGCGCGCCCAAAGGTTGCTCGCGCTTGGTGCAGCGGATCGGGCGCGCCAATCACCGGCTGGATGAGCCTTCGCAGGCGCTGCTTGCGCCGTCCAATCGCTTCGAAGTGCTGGAATGCCGCGCGGCGCAGGAGGCGGTGGCGGCGGGCGCGCTCGATGGCGGGGAGGCGCGCGTGGGCGCGCTCGATTGCTTGGCGCAGCACATCATGGGCTGCTGCTGCGGCGAGCCGGTGAATGCGGATGAATTGTACCAAGAGGTGATCTCCACCGCGCCCTATGCCGAGCTTTCACGCGCGCAATTCGATCGCGCGCTCGATCTGGTGGCGACGGGCGGCTACGCGCTGCGCGCCTATGATCGCTACAAGCGCATCGTGCAGGATGTGCACACTGGCTTTTGGCGCGCGCGCAATCCGCGTGTGGCGCAGCAGCACCGCATGAATGTGGGCGCAATCGTGGAGTCTGAAATGCTCGACGTGCGCTTGGCGCATCGCGCCGGCGCGCGTCCGCGCCCTGGCACGCCGAAAAGCGCCGCGCGCCCGCTGATGGCGGGGCGGCGGCTGGGCCAGATCGAGGAATATTTCATCGAGGGGCTCGCGCCCGGCGATACGTTTCTGTTCGCGGGCGAGGTGCTGCGGCTTCTGGCTGTTGAGGGCAAGGATGCGCTGGTGGTGCGCGCGCCGGGGCAGGAGAACCCGAGCGTGCCTTCCTATGCCGGCGGCAAATTCCCGCTTTCCACCTTCCTGGCCGAGCGCGTGCGCGAAATGCTGCATCAGCCGGCGCGGCAAAAAAAGCTGCCGGCGCAAGTGCGCGATTGGATCAAGCAGCAAAAGCGCCGCTCGATCGTGCCTGCGCCCGATCAGATGCTGGTGGAAACCTTCCCGCGCGCGCTGAAGCATTATCTTGTGTGCTACCCGTTTGAGGGCCGGCTTGCGCATCAGACGCTCGGCGTGCTGCTGACGCGCCGGCTTGAGCGCGCGGGCAAAAATCCGATGGGATTTCTCGCCAGCGAATACGCGGTGGCGGTGTGGGCGCTGGAGCCGATGGGCGATCTCGATTTCGCGGCGCTGTTCGATGAGGACATGCTGGGCGATGATCTCGAAGCGTGGCTGGCGGAATCGACCTTGATGAAAGCCACGTTCGCAAAATGCGCGGTGATCGCCGGCATGATCGATCGCAATGTGCCGGGCGCGGAGCGCAAGACGGGCCGGCAAGTCACCTTCTCGGCCGATCTCATCTATGACGTGCTGAAGCAATACGAGCCTGATCATATCTTGATGCAGGCCGCGTTCGCGGATGCGGGCGAAGGGTATCTCGATCTGAAGCGCCTCGGCGCGCTGCTGCGGCGCGTGAAGGGCCGGCTGCTGCACAGGGATTTGGCGCACGTTTCGCCGTTTGCGGCGCCGGTGATGCTGGAGATGGGGCGCGTGGGCGTGCCGGGCGGAGCCGATGAGGCCGTGCTGGAGGACGCCGCCAGCTTGATCGCCGAGGCGATGAATTAAAGAGACGCAGCGTCAATATTGCGCCGCCGGCGCGCGGCGCTAGGTTCGCGCCAAAGCGAGGGGGATAATATGCGCGCGATTGTTTTGGCTGTTCTGCTGGCGGCGGCTTTGGCGGCTTGCTCCAAGCCAAAGGCTCCCGAAGCGCCGCAGCCGGTGAACGCGCAATCGCTCGCGGATTTGAACTGGGAAGACCGTGAAGACGAGGATTTCGCCACGCGCGGGCGCATCGCCGGCCCGGCGCAAGCGCAAATCAAGGACGCGCGCGGGCGCGTGGTGTGGGATTTCGAGGCGTATAGTTTCGCGCAAGGCGAGGCGCCGCCCACCGTCAATCCGAGTTTGTGGCGCAATGTGCGCTTGCTGGCGCATGCGGGACTGTTTCAGGCGCATGCGCGCGTCTATCAAATCCGCGGCTTCGATCTCGCCAATATGACGATCATCGTCGGCGATAGCGGCTATATCCTGATCGATCCGCTCACCAGCACGGAAACGGCGGCGGCCGCGCTGGCTTTGGTGCGGCGCGAGCTGGGCGATAAGCCGGTGCGCGCGATCATCTATACGCACAGCCATATCGATCATTTTGGCGGGGTGCGCGGGGTTTATCAGGAAGGCGTCGAGGTGATCGCGCCCGAAGGATTCATGGCGCACGCGGTTACGGAAAACGTCATCGCCGGCAACGCGATGAGCCGGCGCGCCAACTATCAGTTTGGCGCCGGCATGGCGCCCGGCCCCGAAGGGCAGATGAGTTCGGGCATCGGCATGGCCGTTTCCAACGGCACATACACGATCGTGCCGCCCACGCGCAGCATTTCGCGCACCGGCGAGACGGCCACGATCGATGGCGTGCGCATCGAGTTTCAGGTCACGCCCGGCACGGAAGCGCCGGCGGAAATGAATTTCTTTTTCCCCGATCTCGGCGTGCTGCACATGGCCGAAAACGCCAATGGCTCCATGCATAATGTGCTGACCCCGCGCGGGGCGCTGGTGCGCGATGCGAAGGCGTGGGCCGATTATCTCACCGAAGCGCTGCGGCTCTACGGCGATCGCAGCGAAGTGATGGTGACCAGCCATTTCTGGCCGCGCTTTGGCGGCGCGCGCGTGCGCGATTTCCTCGCCAGCCATCGCGACGCGTACAAGTATTTGCACGATCAGACCGTGCGCCTGATGAATGCGGGCTATACCGGCGCGGAGATTCAAGATCTCGTGCAGCTGCCGCCGCCCCTGGCGCGGCGCTGGTTCAATCGCGGCTATTACGGCACGATGATGCACAATTCGCGCGCCGTCTATCAGCGCTACATGGGCTGGTACGATGGCAATCCCGCGAATCTGCACGCGCTTGCGCCGCAGGAAGAAGCCGTGCGCTTCGTGCGCGCCATGGGCGGGGCCGAGCGCGTGCTCGCCGAAGGCCAGCGCGCGTTTGATGAAGGCGATTACCGCTGGGCCGCCAATGTGCTGAACCATCTGGTGTTCGCCGATGCGGAAAACCAGCCGGCGCGCGATTTGCTGGCGCGCACCCACCGCCAGCTTGGCTTTCAATCGGAAAGCGCGATCTGGCGGAATATGTATCTCAGCGCCGCGCGCGAATTGGAGCAGGGGGTGGAGCAGCGCCCAGCAGCGGTGCAAAGCGAAGATTTGATCGCCGCGCTGCCGACGAGCGACGTGCTCGATCTGCTGGCGGTGCGGCTCAATCCCGCCGCGTTGGGCGAGCGGCGCTTTGCGTTCAATCTGGTGTTTCCCGAGCGCGGCGAGCGCTTCGCCGTCTCCATCGCCAATGGCGTTCTGGTGCATGAGCGGGATGTGACCTTGGCGGATGCGCCTACCATCACTTCGGCGCGGCCTGTTTTTCTGCGCGCGATGGCGAGCGGGGGGATGCGCTGGGCGGTGCTGCGCGGGCAAGTGCGGATTACCGGCGACCGCAGCACGCTGGAGGGCATGAACGAGGTGTTCGA
>DAOMPU010000132.1:0-7081 GCA_035444925.1 Terricaulis sp.
CACGCCGGGCGCAATTTCGCGCGCGACGCCGGGCTCGGGCGGCTCGCCCAGGGGGTAAATCAGATTGGGTTTGACCCGCCGCTCGGCGGTGTCTTCCAGGCCGTCCATAGACATGGCGCGATGCTAGCCCATCGCGGCGGGGATCAAAACGGCGAATCAAGCCGGTTTCCCCCCTCGCGGGGTGGGCAAGCGCGTTGCATCGGCTAGAATGGCCCCGCTCTCGGGGGACAGCGCATGGAAAGCCTCAAAAGCCGCAAGCGGATCGTCGTTTGCATGGACGGCACCTGGCAATCGCTGCGCCAGGACCGGCCGACCAATATCGCCCTGATCGCACGCTCGGTCGCGCACAAGGAGACGGTGAAGAACGGCGCCGGAGAGCCGGATTACATCCACCAGATCGTCATCTACACGCAGGGCGTGGGCGCCAATGTGGGCGCGCTGCCGGGGCGCAGCTTCTTCTCGCTGGCCATGTCGCGCTTCAACCGGTTGGCGGGGGGCGTGTTCGGCGAGGGCCTCGAGGACGGCATCCTCGACGCCTACATGCGGCTTTGCTTCAACTACGAAGAAGGCGATGAGATTTACATTTTCGGCTTCAGCCGCGGCGCCTTCGCGGCGCGCCGGCTTGCGGGACTGATCAACACGTCCGGCATTTTGAGCCGGCAATACATCCATCTCGCCTGGGAAGCCTACACGCTCTACCACAACGCGCCGAGCCGGCGCGCCAGCGATGGCGCGCGCGAGGAGCATGAGAAAGAAGCGCGCCGCTTCCGCGAGAATTTCGGCAAAGGAGGCCGCACGCCGGACGGCACACGCACCAAGCGCGGCGATCCCCCGCTCATCACCTTCCTGGGCGTGTTTGACACGGTAGTGCAGCGCGGATTGGGCGATGTCGTCGCCTCGATCACGGCCTGGGGCCGCAACCGCTATGAACTCAAGAATTTCGTGATCTGCCCGAACGTAATCGCGGCGCGCCACGCCGTCGCGGTGGATGAACGCCGCCGCGCCTTCCCGCTGACGCCATGGGAGCAGATCGCGGAATCGAACGAAATGATGCGCAAAAAACTGAACAAGCCCGAGCGCACCTATTATTATCAGCGTTGGTTCGTGGGCACGCACGGCGATGTCGGCGGGGGCGAGGAAAAATCCACGCTCTCGGCGCTGGCGCTGAAATGGATGGCCGAGGGCGCGGCGGAAATGGGCCTGCGCTTCTACGCCACCTATGGCGAGGACAAATCCCCGATGGCCGCCGCGCTGGCCCACGCCGATCTCTCCTTCGATCAACCGATCTCCCGCCCCGCCTGGTGGAAGCGGCTGATCATCCCGGTGCATTTCGGCGGGCCGGCGCGCAAAATCTGGAACAGCAAGCAGGCGCCCGTCGAAACCGATTTCGAGGGCTACTTCCATAGCTCCGTGCTGCAGCGCGTGCGCGCCGAATACGTGCGCCCGCCTTACAACCCCGCCGCGATGCGCCCATTCCGAAAATTGCTGAAAGCCATGCGCGCGCAAACGCCGGGCTAAGCAATTTTAGGCCGAGCAGAATCAGACGGCGCTCGTCATTCCCTGGGTTCTGGGCTCAATGCTTTGCCCCGGAATGACGAGGGATGTGTACGCTCAGTTGGAATCCGCTTTAAGCGATCAGCGCTTTGGCGCCCAACTTGATCGCCGGCAGGCGTCCGGGCGCGCGGGCCAACACGTATTCGCCATAAACTTCAAACAGCGCGTGCTGCTCTTGATCTTTTTCGCGGCCAAGCCCGCGCGCGATCAGCATGCCGCCGGCCACATCGCCGGTCAGCATCAGATACTCGAACGCGCCGGCCAGCGCATCTTCGCGCGGAGCCGAGAGCATGAAATCTGTGGCTTCGCCCAAGGCTTCAGCCGCCTCCTTCAAGCGCGGCGCGCGCGCGCCTTCGGCCAGCGCATCGGCGATCAGCATGGCCATCGCCTCGCCGCGATCGCCTAGCAGCTTGCGCCCGTAAAGATCGATCGCCTGGATGCCGTTCGTGCCTTCGTAGATCGGGGCGATGCGCGCATCGCGATAAAATTGCGCCGCGCCCCCCTCTTCCACAAAGCCCATGCCGCCATGCACCTGCACGCCGAGGCTGGCGGCTTCGACGCCGAGCTCGGTGCACCAGGCTTTGGCCAGCGGAGTGTATAAATCCTCGCGCGCTTTATCGCCGCTATCGGCGGCGATTGCGGTGGCGTAGCAGAGCGCGCGGCCTGCCTGGACCTTCGCTTTCGCCAGGGTGAGCATGCGGCGCACATCGGGATGTTCGATAATCATCGCCCCGCCCTGCTTGCGCTCCTCAGCGTAGGCGCGCGCCTTCTGATACGCGGCTTCCGCGATGGCCACGCCCTGCAGGCCCACATTGAGCCGCGCCGCGTTCATCATCGTGAACATGGCGGCGAGGCCGCGGTTTTCCTCCCCGATCAGCCAGCCCTCTGCGCCCTCGAAAGCGAGCGTGCAGGTGGGCGAGGCATGGATGCCCATCTTCTCTTCAAGCCCGATGCAGCGCACGCCGTTGCGCGAACCATCTTCGTCGCGGAATTTCGGCACGATGAACAGCGAGATGCCTTTCGAGCCGGCGGGGGCGCCTTCGATGCGCGCGAGCACGAGGTGGATGATGTTAGGCGTCAGATCATGCTCGCCCCAGGTGATGAAAATCTTTTGCCCGCTGATGGCGTAGGAGCCATTGGCTTGCGGGATGGCTTTGCTGGTGAGCAAGCCAAGGTCGGACCCGGCTTGCGGCTCGGTGAGGTTCATGGTGCCAGCCCATTCGCCGGAAATCAGCTTGGCGAGGTAGAGCGCCTTTTGATCAGGCGCGCCGTGCATCTCGATCGCCTCGATGGCGCCCATCGAAAGCATCGGCAGCAGGCCAAAACTCATGTTTGCCGCGTGCACGGTCTCAAACACCGCCAGCATCAGAGCGCGCGGCAAGCCCTGCCCGCCATAGGCGGGGTCTGCCGAAAGGCCGAGCCAGCCGGCCTCGCGGAACGCTTCGTACGCCTCTTTGAAGCCCGGCGCGCTCGCCACCACGCCGTCGCTCAACGTAACGCCGGCCTGATCGCCGCTGCGATTGATCGGCGCCAAAGCATCGCCCGCGAGCTGCGCCGCGCCCTCCAAAATGGCGGCGAGCAAATCTTCGTCCAGCTCCGGAAACCGGGCGCGCAGCGACCAGAGATCGGCGGCGGCTTCCAGCGCAAAGCGCATCTGGGCGATCGGGGCGGCGTAAGGCATTTATCTCTCCTCGCGCCAGCATAGCGGCGCTAGATAAAGAGACATAGCCTGAGGCGGTTGACCTAAGGAGGGGCGCATGCGCGCTGCGGCATTTTCGCTTTGCTTGATCTTGGCCGCGTGCGCGAGCGCGGCGGGGGTGGCGGATGCGCCCGCCCCGTTCACCGCCGCCGCGCCGGCGCAAACGGCGCCGCAGGAAGCGGATTATCCGGTCGCGGTGGATTTGCCGGCGGGAACGTACCGGCTCGATCCGCGCCACGCGAGCGTGCTGTTCCGCATTCGCCATATGCAGCTGGCCTGGTTCACCGCGCGCTTCGATACGATCGAGACCAGCCTTGAGCTTGATCCGGCCGATCCTTCGCGCTCGCGCCTCAGCGCGGCGATCGAGGCAAGCTCTGTGAACACCGGCGTGCTGAGCGCGCAAGGCGAGCGCGGCTTTGACCGCCAGATCGCCCGCGCGCTGGGCGGGGGGCGCATCACCTTTACCTCCACCGCGATCGAACGCACCGGCGCCAACACGGCGCGCGTCACCGGCGATCTCACCATGAACGGGCAAACCCATCCGCTGACATTGGAGGCCAGCTTCGCGGGCGGCGCGGTGGACCCGCTGCGCGGGGCGGCGATGGTGCTGGGTTTTTCCGCGCATGGCGTGATCGATCGCAGCCAATGGGGCGTGAACGATTGGAGCGCGTTCGCCGGCAATGACGTGCAGATCGTCATCGAGGTGGAACTGGTGCGGGCGGCGAGCTAGGCGGTTACATATCTGTGCGTTAGGCTCGCGCGCGTGTCTTATGGCGGGCGGCGGCGGACTGCCCTACATCATCGGCTTCACTGGGAGACGACCACATGAAGACCTTGACCATCGCCGCGGCCGCCGCCGCTTTGGCGCTCGCCGCGTGCACGCCCGCCACCGCGCCGAGCGCGCCGGCGGAAGCCGCCATTCCGATCACCGCCCCCTCGGGCGAATATTCAATCGATTCCACGCACGCGGTCGTGACCGTGAAGGTGCGCCATTTCGGCGTCTCCACCTATCCGCTGCGTTTTGACCGCACCGCCGGCACGCTCAATTTCAACGCGGAAGACCCCGCGCTCTCCACCGTCACCGCCACGGTGGATATCAGCTCGCTGAACACCGCGTTCAATCAACTCGCCGCCGACGCGCGCGGCGATCGCGACTTCAACGCCGAACTGGTCAATTCCGATTGGCTCGACGCCGCGCAATTCCCGGCCGCCACCTTCACCTCCACCAGCGCCGAGCGCACCGGCCCCAACACCGGCCGCGTGACGGGCGATCTCACCATCAAGGGCGTCACCCATCCGGCGACGTTTGACGTCACCTACATTGGCAGCCACGCGCAGCACCCGGTCGGCGCGCCGATCTCGCTGATCGGCTTCCGCGCGAACGCCACCATCTCGCGCTCGGCCTATGGCGTGAGCCTCTATCCGGAAACCGGCGCGGGCTCGGGCGACGGGCTTGGCGACAATGTCGAGCTTGAGATCAACGTCGAGTTCACGCGCCCGATCCAGGCGGAGCAATAAGATGAGCAGCGCTTCTTCTTCATCGTCGGAGCGCTACGCCGCCGTCGCGATTGTCCTGCATTGGGCGATCGCGGCGGCGATCCTTTTCATGCTGCCGCTCGGCTTCTGGATGCACGACCAGGCCGAGAGCGGGGCGGTGACGCCGGATGTTTACCGCGCGTTCCAATTGCACAAATCGATCGGGCTTACCGTGCTGGCGCTGAGCCTGTTGCGGCTCGGCTGGCGGCTGGCCAATCCGCCCCCGCCCCTGCCCGCGCACATGCCCGGCTGGGAGCGCTTCGCCGCGAAGGCGACGCATTGGGTGTTCTACGCGCTGATGCTGGGGCTGCCGCTTTCGGGCTGGCTGTTCGTTTCGGCCGGCTGGTCCTTGCATGAAGGCCGCTCGCTGGCGGTGCCGACGCATTTCTTTGGCCTGTTCCAAGTGCCGGCGCTGTTCGATCTGCCGCGCGCCGGCGAAGAGACGCGCGCCGCGGTGGCGGAGGCCGCGTTCGCGGCGCATGCGCTGATGGCCTGGGCGGCGATTGCGCTGGCTGGGCTGCACGTGGCGGCGGCGCTCAAGCACCACCTGTTCGATAAAGACAACGTGCTGACGCACATGATCCCGGCGCTGCGCCCGCTGGATGGCTCCCCGCCCGCACCGAAGAACCCCGCGCGGCTCGCCGTGATTGGGACGGGGCTTGGCCTCACCGGCATCGCGCTGGCGGCGGCGACCTTCGCTTTGATCGGACCAAGCGCGCCCGCGCCACAGGAAAGCTCCAGCATCGAGATCGCCGAAGCGCCGGTGCGCGAAGCCGCGCCGGAGGCGCAAGCGCCCGCCGCGAGCGAAACGCAGCCGCCCGCCGCGGCCGCGCCTTCAGCGCCGGCGGCCTGGCGCGTGGATGCGGGCGCAAGTTCGATCCGCTTCAATTATGCCTACACCGACGAAAGCGGCGAGACGGCGATGAACGGGCGCTTCACCCGCTGGCGCGCCGACATCCGCTTCGATGCGGCCAATCTGGACGCCTCCAGCGCCGCAGTGACGATCGAGACCGCCTCCGCCGATACGGGCGCGCCCTATCACAATTCCACGCTGCCGAACGCCGGCTGGTTCAACAGCGCCGCCCATCCGAACGCCACCTTCCGCACCAGCGAAATCCGCACGCGCGACGGCGGCTACGAAGCGCGCGGGCGGCTGACCATCCGCGGGCAGAGCCGCGACGTGCGCCTGCCTTTCACGCTGGCCATCAATGGCGACCGCGCGGTGATGGACGGGCGCGTCACCATCCAGCGCGCCGATTTCGGGCTAGGCGCGGGCGCCGAGGGCGACGACATGATCGGCCCGGACGTGACCATCGTGGTGCATGTCGAGGCCGTGCGCGCGCCATGAGCATCGCGCGGGCGGTCGAGATTCTGAAAGCCGGCGGCCTCGTCGCGTTCCCCACGGAAACCGTCTATGGCCTGGGCGCGGACGCGACCAACCCGCGCGCGGTGGCGCGCGTGTACGAAGCGAAAGGCCGGCCGCAATTCAATCCGCTGATCGCGCACGTGCCGGGACTGAAGGAAGCCGCGGCGCACGCGCAGCTGCATCAGCGCGCGCGCGCGCTGGCGGAAGCGTTCTGGCCAGGGCCGCTGACGCTGGTGGCGCCGCGCCGGGCCGAAAGCAGCGTGTGCGAACTCGCCTGCGCGGGGCTGGCCACTATCGCGCTGCGCGCGCCGGGCCATAAGCTGGCGCAGGAGCTGCTCGGCGCCTTCGGCAAGCCGATCGTGGCGCCCAGCGCCAATCGCTCGGGCCATGTGAGCGCCACCAGCGCCGTACACGTCGCGGCCGATCTGGGGGACAAGGTGGAGCTGGTGCTGCAGGGCGGGCCAAGCGAGATCGGGCTGGAGAGCACCATCATCGCCATTGATGCGGAGGGACGCGCCACGCTGCTGCGCCCCGGCGCGATCGAGCGCGCGGAGATCGAGGCGGTCACCGGCCCGCTGGCGGCGCGCGGGGCCGCGATCAGCGCGCCCGGCATGATGGAGAGCCATTACGCCCCCCGCGCGCGCCTGCGCCTCGATGCCGCCGCGCCCGAAGCGGGCGAAGCGTATCTCGCCTTCGGCGCGCCGGCGCCGGCGGGAGGCCTCACGCTTTCCGCGAGCGGCGACCTCTCGGAAGCGGCGGCCAACCTCTATGCGCATCTGCGCGCGCTCGATGCGTCGGGCGCTTCCGTGATCGCGGTTGCGCCGATCCCCGCGCGCGGCCTCGGTGAAGCCATCCGCGACCGCCTCGCCCGCGCCGCCGCGCCGCGGTGACACGCTTCCCGGCCGAGAGCCCCGCGAAAGCGGGGC
>DAOMPU010000133.1:0-7075 GCA_035444925.1 Terricaulis sp.
TGCCATTGCCGATCGCCTTCGCCGCGCTGGCCTTGCCAATCGCCGCGCGGGCGCTCGCCGCGTTGGGCTTCCTGCGGGCCGCCGCGCAGGCCGGATTGATCATTGTTGCGGCGGCTTTGCCATTCCTCGCGCGAGCGCTGAGGCCGTTGCTGGTGTTGTTGGGCGCGCACTTCGCGCTGGGCGTCGCGGGCGACGTCGCTGCGGCGCTCCTGGCGAGGCTCGGCGCGCTGACGCGGGGCGTCATTGTTGCGCTGGCCTTGCCATTGCCGGTCGCCGCCGCGTTGGCGCTCGCCGCCGCGGTCGCCGCGCTCATGGCGCTCACCGCGATTCTCACGCTGGGCGTAGGCGGGTTCAGCCGCCAATGCGCCCGCGCCCAAAGCGGCGAGGGCCGCGATGAGGGCAGTTCTCATGTATAAAGCTCCCAAGTGCGCCTCTCGGCACACCCTCGCAGTCCACACCTTGCGGCGTCCAAGCTGAACCGTATCTGAATCGCGGCTGAACGCCGGGCTCAGCCCGGGCCCAAGGCGCCATGCATCAGCACGTCCACGCCGCGGGCGACGTGGCGCTTCAGCTCGTCGTCGGCGAGGCGGAAAGAGGGGTCGGTCAGGGCGCGGTAATGGTAGCGCGAGCGCCAGAGCTCCAGCAGCTGGGAGGCGAGGACGTCATCATCGGTGGCGAGGCCGTGCTTGCGCAACACCGCTGACACCACGTCGCGCACCTGCTCGGCGCCGACGCCGACATTCTTGCGCGCCGCTTCGGGAAAGTGCTGGCTCTCGCCGATCAGCAGGCGGAAGAACGCGAGATTTTCCGGCTCCATCAAGGCGCGCAAAAAGCGTTCGCCAATGGCGCAGAGCGCCTCCTTGAGCGGCAGATGGTCCACGTTTTCGGGCGCCATCGACCTGGTGAAGCGGGCGTCCTGATCGAGCAGGACGGCGGTGAACAGGCCGTCCTTGTTTTGAAATTGCAGATAGAGCGTGGCGAGCGACCCGCCGGCGCTGCGCACGACATCATTGACCGAGGCGGCCTGATAGCCGTGCTCAAGGAATACTTTGCGCGCGGCCTCCAGGAAGGCGTGCTTGCGCGCCAGGCCCCGGTCCATCGGGCGGCCTTCTGGGGGAGGTTCGTCTGGGTTATCCGCCGCCACCGGCCATACCCTCCGTTTAGAGGGAACACTAGCACACGTTGTGCGCGTGCAAAGCCAGGGGCTAGGCCGAGAGCGCCTTGTCGATCGCCTCCAGCACGCCCGGCTCCAGCGGCGCGGCCTTGGAGGCGAAGCTGTCGGCCAGGGCGCCGTCCTTGCCGATCAGGTATTTATGGAAGTTCCAGCGGGGCAGGGCGGAATCGCCTAACTCATTGGCGATCCACTGATAAAACGGATGCCGCCGGGCCGGGGAGGTGATCTCCACCTTGCCGGTCATGGGGAAGCTGACGTGGTAATTCGCGTCGCAAAACTCGCGGATGGTCTTTTCCGGGGCGGCTTCCTGGGCGCCGAAATCGTTGCAGGGCACGCCCAGCACAACCAGGCCCTTGGCCGCCTTGGCCTCGTAGAGCGCTTCCAGGTCGCGGTATTGCGGGGTCAGCCCGCAGGCGCTGGCTACGTTCACGACCAGCACGGCCTTCCCCGCATAATCGGAGAGGTTGATGGCGCCTGGCTCGTTGAGCTTGGCGAAGCTGAAATCGTGCGCGTTGGTCATGGATATTGGCGTTTCTGGCCGGAAAGGCGGGGGGTTTAGCCCCGTAAGCCGCTCGCGGCAATGATGTGGCGTTCACGCTTTGGCGATGCTAGAGGCTGGCTATGGCGTGTGCGGCGCGATTTGCGATAGCGGCCTCTCGAATTTGAGGCCCGGACCGCGTGGAGCATGGCTCCGCGGGACCGGGCGCTGCACAACACCCATTCGCTTCTACGGAGAGTTTCCCTTGGCCGATGAGTCCAAAGGCCGCGATTACCGCGAAACCATGTTTCTGCCCGACACGCCGTTTCCGATGCGCGCGGGGCTGCCCAAGCAAGAGCCCGAGCGGGTGAAGCATTGGGATGCGATCGGGCTTTACCAGCGCCTGCGCGAAGCGGCGAAGCATCGCCCGAAATACGTGCTGCACGATGGCCCGCCCTATGCGAACGGCGCCATCCATATCGGGCACGCGGAAAACAAAATCCTGAAAGACCTCGTCGTCCGCACCAAGCAGATGGCGGGCTTTGACAGCGATTACGTGCCGGGCTGGGATTGCCACGGCCTGCCGATCGAATGGAAGGTCGAGGAAGATTTCCGCAAGGCGGGGCGCAAGAAGTCCGAAGTGCCGGCGGTGGAATTCCGCAAGGCGTGCCGGGCGTACGCCGATAAGTGGATCCCGCTGCAGCGCGATGAATTCCGGCGTTTGGGCATCGAGGGCGATTGGGCCAATTATTATTCGACCATGAGCTTTGAAGCCGAAGCGGCGATCGCGCGCGAATTCTTGCGCGTGGTGCGCACGGGGCTGGTCTATCGCGGCTCAAAGCCGGTGATGTGGAGCCCGGTGGAGCGCACCTCGCTGGCGGAAGCGGAGGTGGAGTACCAGGAAAAAACCAGCCCGACGATCTGGGTGAAGTTTCCGATCGTGAAGGGCGGCGCGGGCGATGTCTCGGTCGTCATCTGGACGACGACGCCTTGGACGATCCCTGGCAACCGTGCGGTGTCGTTCTCGTCGGCGATCCAATACGGCGTGTACGAGGTCGAAAGCCTTGAGCAAGGCTTGGCGTTTGAGCCGTGGGTGAAGCCGGGCGATAAGCTGGCGCTGGCCGATAAGCTGGCGGAAGATGTGCTGCGCGCGGCGAAGGCCGCGTCTTGGAAGCGCGTCAGCGATTTTGACCCAAGCGGGCTCGTGCTCGCGCATCCGCTGCGCGGCAAGGGTTATGAGTTCGACGTGCCGCTGCTCGACGGCGATCATGTCACCGATGATGCGGGCACCGGTTTTGTGCACACCGCGCCCGGCCACGGCGCGGATGACTTTGCGATCTGGACTAAGCATTTCGGCCAGGAAGGCATCCCGTTCACGGTGGACGCCGAAGGCAAGCTCACCAAGGAGGCGCCGGGCTTTGAGGGGCTGGAGATCATCCAGCTTGAAGGCAAAAATCTGGGCAAGGAAGGCCCGGCCAACAAGGCCGTGATCGAGGCGCTGATCGGCGCCGGCGCGCTGCTGGCGCGCGGGCAATTGAAGCACCAATATCCGCATTCCTGGCGCAGCAAAGCGCCGCTGATCTTCCGCAACACGCCGCAATGGTTCATCGCGCTCGATAAGCCGTTCCGCGATGGCGAGACGTTGCGCCAAATCGCGCTCAGGGAGGTCGATCGCGTCGATTGGGGGCAAAAGCGCATCGGCGAGCAGAAGGATTATAACCGCATTCGCGGCATGATCGCCGATCGGCCCGATTGGCTGGTCTCGCGCCAGCGCGCCTGGGGCGTGCCGCTGGCGATCTTCGTGCGCAACAGCGACGGCGAAATCCTAAAGGATGACGCGGTGGACGCGCGCATCGTCGACGCGATGAAGAAGGACGGCGCGGACGTGTGGTGGGCCACGCCGGCGCAGGACTTCCTGGGCAATGCATATGACGCCGCCGATTACGAGAAGGTCGAGGACATTCTTGATGTCTGGTTCGATTCCGGCTCGACGCATGCATTCGTGCTGGGCGATCGCGACGCGCCCAAGCGCGCCTCGTTCAAAAACCCCGAGGGCGTAATCTATCTGGAAGGCACGGACCAGCATCGCGGCTGGTTTCACTCCTCGCTGCTGGAAAGCTGCGCCACGCGCGGGCGTGCGCCGTATGATGCGGTGCTGACGCACGGCTTCGCCATGGACGAGGAGGGCAAGAAGATGTCCAAATCGATCGGCAACGTGGTGGAGCCGCAGAAGATCGCCGAGCAGAACGGCATCGAAATCCTGCGCCTGCTGATCGCCAGCGCCGAATACGGCGACGATCTGCGCATCGGCAAAACCATCATCGATCAATCCAGCGAGGCGTACCGCAAGTTGCGCAACACGTTGCGCTATCTGCTGGGCGCGCTGGCGGGGTTCGATGAAGGCGAGCGGCTGCAAAAGGGCGAGGAGACGCCGCTGCTGGAGCGCTGGCTGCTGCATCGGCTTTGGCAGCTCGACGCTGTGGTGCGCCGCGCTTATGCGAATTTCCAATTCCGCGAGGCGGTTTCGGCCATCGTGGAATTCTGCAACGTTGATCTTTCTGCGTTCTACGTCGATGTGCGCAAGGATGCGCTCTATTGCGATGCGCCCCATTCCATCCGCCGCCGCGCGTGCCGCAGCGCGCTGGACGAAGTGTTCTCGCGCCTCACGGCGTGGCTTGCGCCCGTACTGCCGTTCACGATGGAGGAAGCGTGGCTGACGCGCTTCCCGGAGGACGTCTCGGTGCATCTGCGTTTGTTCCCGGAAACACCGGCGGCGTGGGAGGATGATTTCGCGGGCGAGGAGATGGCGCGGCTGCGCGAGGCGCGCGGCGTCGTCACCGGCGCGCTGGAGATCGCGCGGCGCGATAAGCTGATCGGTTCGGCGCTGGAGGCGCGCCCGCTTGTGTTCGTGGCCGATGAAGGCTTGCGCGCGGCGCTGGGGAGCGTGGACTTCGCCGAGCTTTGCATCACCAGCGGCGTGGCGATTGAAGCGGGCGAAGGCCCGGCTGACGCGTTCCGTTTGGCCGAAGTTCCCGGTGTCAGCGTGGTGGTGGAGAAGGCGCCGGGCGTGAAATGCGCGCGCTCGTGGAAATACTTCGATCCCGCCACCGCCGATGCGCGCTACCCCGACATTACGCCGCGCGACGCCGAAGCCGTGGCCGCCTGGGACGCCGCGCACACGTAAGCGTGTGCGTAACAGCGGTGACAATTGTCACATGCTGTGGGTAAGTTGGCGGCGAGACGCGCTGTCAGCGGCGCGGAGGCGCCGATGGCTGCACGTATTATCTCTGTGTCGAACATGAAGGGCGGCGTCGGCAAGACGACCGTTTCGGTCTCGCTTGCGCATGCGTTCGCGCAGCGCGGCGAGAAAGTGCTGGTGGTGGATCTGGACGCGCAGGCCAACGCTTCGTTCTGGCTCTGCGGCCACGAGGCGCTGACCGAAGCGATGGACCAAGCCAAGACCATCGACGCTTATCTGGAAGACGCGGTTGTGTTCGGCAAGCCGGCTTCGCTGGCCGATCATGTGCGCCCCGCGCGCGCGATGGGCGATCGGCTGTTCGTGATCCCGGCCAGCCCGAACCTGCGCCTCGTGGAGCGCGAACTGATTGTGTTTCTCTCCCGCCGCCAGCGCAATCTGTTGGAGGTGGAGCGCGTGGTCAGCGATCTGTTGGAGCAGGAGCTGGCGGCGTGGCGGGCGGCATATGACGTGGTGATCTTTGACACCGCGCCCGGCATTTCGGCGCTGACGGAATCGGCGCTGCGCGCGTCGGACGTGGTGATCGTGCCGACGGTGCCGGATTTCATCTCCAATCTCGGCCTGCTTTCCTTCTGCCGCTCGGTGAGCTGGAGCCACAATGATGTGGCCAACGCCGTCAAGCGCACGCCCTGGGTGCTGGCCAACAAGGTCAAAGGCACGCGCCACCATCAGAAGATGCTGCAGCAGATGCGCGAAGAGGCCGCCAAGCCCGACAGCGAATTCCGCATGTTCCGCATCGAGGCGCCGAATTCTACGGAGATTGAGGAGGGCGCGGCCGATCTGGACGCCGCCGCGGGGCTCACGCTCTCGGCCCGCGATGCCGCGGTGTTCACGGCGCTGGCGGGGGAGATCACAGCGCTAACGCCGCGCGGCGCGCAGGGCGCCTCCGCGGCTTAAGGGCGGCTTGCCCCCCCGCGCGGCCCCGGCCATAAGCGGGCGCATGTTCCGGTTCGGCCTCATCCTTTCGGCGATCGTTTTCGTGGCCGACCAGCTCAGCAAATGGGCGATCCTCAGTTGGGTGAAGCTCAGCCCGCCCGGCTGCGTGGAGGCGGGGATCAATTGTCGCTTCATCGAGCTTTCGCCGATCTTTGACCTGCGCATGGTCTGGAACCGGGGGGTCAGCTTTGGCCTGCTGCGCGCGGATGCGGACCTCGCCCGCTGGGGGCTGGTGGCGCTTTCCTTCGCCATTTCAGGGGTTTTCCTGTGGTGGCTGCGCACGGCGGAGCGGAAGCTGACGGCGGTTTCGCTGGGGCTGGTGATCGGCGGGGCGCTGGGCAACGTGATTGACCGCATCCGCTTTGGCGCGGTGGCGGATTTTCTGGATTTCAGCGGGCTCTGGTTTCCCTGGGTGTTCAACGTGGCCGACGCCGCGATCAGCGTCGGGGCGGTGCTGCTGGCTGTCGATATGCTGTTTTTCACCGAGTCCGAGCCCGGCGAGGGCACCGGCTGGGAGCGCCTCAAGGCCCGTTTCGGGCGCGGTTCAAGTCGCGGCGAGCCTTGAAAGCGGCGCTTTCGCCTAATACCCGCCGTGTGCAGCTTTAGGCGGTTCTAACTGGCGGCCCCGCTTGGCGCGGGCCCCGGCGGCCAGTAAGACCGAAGTTCGAGATCAGGGATGAGGCGTCCGATGAATAAACCGATCGCACTGGTGGCGCTGCTGACGGCGGCGTCCGTGGCCAGCGGGTGCTCCACGCTGCAGCGCTCCATTGGCGCGGGCAAAATCGTACCGGACGAATTCCGCGTGGTGACCAGCGCGCCGCTGACGCTGCCGCCGGAATACAGCCTGCGCCCGCCGCGCCCGGGTGAGCCGCGCCCGCAAGAGCTTGAGCCGAGCGCGGATGCGCGCTCAGCGCTGTTTGGCCAAGACACCGGCGCCAACGCCAGCGCGGGCGAGCGCCAGCTGGTTTCCAACGCAGGCGCGGAAGCGGTTGATCCCAACATCCGCGATACGGTCGATTACGAAGGCCAGGGCATCGTGCGCCGCAACGAGCAATACGCCGATCGCGTGAATCAGTACGGCACGCCGGCCGATCAAACCGACGAAGCGCGCCGGCTTGAAGAAGAAGAAGCCATCCGCCGCGCCACCGGCGGGGGCGATGTCACGATCCGCCGCCAAGGCGGGAGCGTGAAGCTGCCGGGCAGCTGAGCGGGGTGATGGGGGGATTGGCGC
>DAOMPU010000134.1:0-7074 GCA_035444925.1 Terricaulis sp.
GCTTCGATGGGGAAGACGTTGAGGCGATAATAAAGGTCTTCGCGGAATTTGCCGTCAGCGACCAGCTTGGCCAAATCCTTGTTGGTGGCCGAAACGATGCGCACATCGACTTTGACGGGGCGCTTCGCGCCCACGGGATCGACTTCGCCTTCCTGCAGCACACGCAGCAGCTTCACCTGCATGTCGAGCGGCAATTCGCCCACTTCGTCGAGGAACAGCGTGCCGCCGTTGGCTTCCACGAATTTGCCGGCATGATTATCCGTCGCGCCCGTGAAGCTGCCCTTGGTGTGGCCGAACAGGATCGATTCCACTAGATTTTCCGGAATCGCGCCGCAATTGACCGTGACGAACGCGCGGCCCGCGCGCTCGGAGGCGCCCTGGATCGCGCGCGCCAGCAATTCCTTGCCCACGCCGCTTTCCCCGGTGATCAACACCGGAATGTTGGAGGCCGCCGCGCGCTTGCCCATGCGCACCACCGGCGCCATCACCGGCGCGTTGGCGACCATGTCGTCAAAGCTCATCTGCCCGCTGGCGCGCTTCTTCAGGCGCACGACCTCGGTTTTGAGGTTCGACATTTCGAGCGCGTTGCGGATCGAAACCATGATGCGTTCAGGGCTGGCCGGCTTCACGAAGAAGTCCGAAGCGCCCGCCTGCATGGCCTGCACGACCGTGTCGATCCCGCCCGAGGCGGTCAGCACGATGCACGGCAGATCGCCGCGGCGCATGCGAATTTCCTTGAGCGCCTCTTGGCCGCTCATGCCCGGCATGACGAGATCGAGCAGCACAGCATCGATATCGGCGTGCTTATCCACGGCCTCCACAGCCTGGACGCCATTTTCAGCCGCGCGCGTTAGAAAGCCATTGCGCTCCACGGCCGCCTGCAGAAGGCGGCGCTGCGCCGGATCGTCATCGACGATCAGGATCGTCTTGCCCATGTTACCCACCACCGTTTTTCGACGCGTTTCTCTGTTGGAAACGCTGTTCGTTGGCGGGACCATAACCAAGGGAGGTTCAGGTCGCGTTAAAATGGCACAGCGGAATGCGATTTTCGTAAGCTTTTTGAGGCGCTATCTAAACGCCGTGTTCACCATGTCCGCCGCCCCATGAGCGATCCCAAAGATCCAGAGCGCAATCGCATCAGTGCGCGCATCGGCCGTGTGGCCAGCGTGGGCGCGAACATTTCCGGCGCAATGGTGGCGCGCGCGACGGGCGCCGATCAAGCCGCGCTGGCGCGCGCGTTGCGCCAGGCGCTCGGCCGCTCCAAGGGGCCGCTGATGAAGGTGGCGCAGCTTCTGGCCACCATCCCGGACCTCCTGCCCCAAGCTTACGCGGAAGAATTTAGAAAGCTGCAAGCCAACGCCCCGCCGATGGGCTGGCCGTTCGTTCAGCGGCGCATGCGCGCCGAATTGGGCGATGGCTGGGAAGCGAAGTTCAACAGCTTTGAGCGCGAAGCCGCCGCCGCCGCTTCGCTGGGTCAGGTGCATCGCGCCGTCGCACTCGATGGCCGCGCGCTTGCCTGCAAGCTGCAATATCCGGATATGGCCAGCGCCGTGGAAGCCGATCTTGGCCAGCTGAAAACGCTGCTTGGCCTGTTCAAAACCATGGACGGCACGATCGATTCCACCGAGGCGATCGAAGAAGTGGGCGAGCGGCTGCGCGAAGAACTAGATTACGCGCGCGAGCTGAAGCAGATGCGCCTGTTCGCGCACATGCTGGAAGGCGAGCCGCGCATCAACACGCCCGAACCGCTGGAAGCGCTTTCCACCAAGCGGCTGCTGACGATGACCTGGCTTGAAGGGCGCGGGCTGCTGCATTGGCTTGATGAGCCGCAGGAAACCCGCAACCGCATCGCCGAGCTCATGTTCAAGGCCTGGTGGGGGCCGATGACGCATTATGGCGTCATCCACGGCGATCCCCATCTCGGCAATTACGCGCTGACCGAAAACGCGGAAGGCCTACAGCTTTTGGATTTCGGCTGCGTGCGCATCTTCCCCGCCCGCTTCCTCGACGGGGTCGTCGGCCTCTATCGCGGTCTCAAAGCTGATGACCGCGATCAGATCGCGCACGCTTATGAAGTCTGGGGCTTCAAGAACCTCAATGCCGAGCTGATCGACGCGCTGACGCTGTGGGCGCGCTTCATCTACGGCCCGCTGATCGATGACCGCGTGCGCACCATCGCCGACGACGTGCCCGCCGCCGAATACGGCCGGCGCGAAGCCATGGAGGTGCGCAAGCGGCTCAAGACGCTCGGCCCCGTGTTGGTGCCGCGCGAATTTGTGTTCATGGATCGCGCCGCGATCGGGCTTGGCGCGGCGTTCCTGCATCTGCGCGCGGAGCTGAATTTTGGCGCCATGTTCGCCGAGAGCGTGGAAGGCTTTACGCCCGAAGCGCTGGCGGCGCGCCAGGGCGAGGCGGTGGCGCGCGTCGGGCTTAGCCCAGCAGCACGGTGACGCCCTGCTGCGCGGCGATGGCCGCGACAAGCGCCCCTTGCGCGCTGGCGCGATACACCGCCCGCGCCGAGCCGCCCCAGCATGAAGCAAACAGCACCAGCGCCGAAAGCGCGGTTGCGGGCGCGAGCCAGTAAAGCGCGGGCGCCGTCGCTGCAAATAAAGCGACCATCGGCCACGCCATCAGGGCGCCGATGTGCAGCGCCGAGGCGGTGGCGCAGCCATAAGCGCGCGCGGCGAGCGCTTCGCTGAAAGTCTGGATGGTGAGATGCGCGGCAAAGCCGAGCGCCACGATGGCGACCAGCGCCGTGACGACGAGATCAATACGCCCCACGCTCATCGCCACCGCGAACCCGGCGACCGCCCCAGCGCACATCGCGCCGAGCAGCACAACGAGGCGTTCGCTGCGCAGGAAATGCGCCCGCGGTGCGGTGCTTGCGGGTAAAGTCGCGTCGAACGCCATAACCAAAGCCCCTTACCTCCCCGCCAAATGAACAACGGAGTAAGCCAGGGGTTCCGCGAACTGGGCGAAATATTGGCGCGTGCGGCGCGAACGCTTAGCGCAGCGCCTTGCGGATCACGAGCTTGAGGCCCGACCAGGTGGCGTCCACCGCGCAGACCTTCACGTCCACATAGCCCAGCGGCAGCGCCAGCTTGCGGATCGTATCCTCGGTGATGTCGGTCTCGACCTTCGCCGCCTTCTTCGGCCAGGACACCCAGACCATCCCATCCCCCGCCAACAGCGGGCGGAGCTTCTTGAGGTCAGCCTCCAAGGCGGCGGCCTTGGTGTGAAACAGCTGGGCGGCGGCCAAATCCTTGCCCGGTCGGGCCAGGTAGCGGGGGCAGGCGGTTTGCGCGATCTCGGCCCGGACACTCTCGGGCATGCCCTTGGCCCAGAGGGGCTCCCCCTCCTTAAAGCCCAGCTTTTTGGCCAGGGGCGTGCCTGAATAGCCAGCAGCCATCAGCCCTCTCCCCGCTCGCGCCGAACCTGCCGGATCAACCGGCGCGCCTTCAGCTCAGCCTGGATTTCCTGCACCACCTCGTATTGCATGAGGCCGCGCGAGCGGATTTTTCCCTTAGTAAGCATGCGCAAGACAACGCGGGGCAGGAAATGAACCGCGAGCACAAGGCCAAAAACCGCTAGGATCAGCCACTCGATCATGATCCCTCCTTGCGGGGCGGCGCCCTTTCGGCTATCAGCCCCGCTTCAATTTTCCGCCCGCGCGCACAGGATACCAGGCCATGAAAGCCGAAGGTCACCCGAAGTACCACTTTATCACCGTCCAGATGACGGACGGCTCGACGTTTCAGACGCGCTCCACCTATGGCCAGGAAGGCGCGACGCTGGCGCTCGATATCGACCCTAAGTCGCACCCGGCCTGGACCGGCGGCAACCAGCAATCGCTGGATCGCGCCGGCCGCGTCTCGCGCTTCAACGACAAGTTCGGCGGCTTCATGAAGAAGAAGTGAGCGCTGCTCGCTTCTGACAAGTTTAAGGGCGCTGGAGCCATCCAGCGCCCTTTGCTTTTTCAGGCGTCGCTTGCGCGCGCCGTTTAGCGCTTGAACGCCGCCTGCAGCAGCGCGAGTTGGTCGCTCACCGGGTTGGCGCTCGTCTCAGCTTCGCCGCCTTCGTACATCGTCTCATCGAGACGGCGCACGCGTTCGTAGATCGCCCCGCCCTTGATGATCAGCGCCTTCAGCGCTTCGGGCAGTTCGTCGGCGCCCACGAAGTTCGGCGAAGGCTGCGGCTCGCGCGAGATCAGCCGGTACTTTTCGCTGGAGGCTTCGGAGAGATCGATCTCCCCGTCGCGCATGGCGCGCTGCACCAGCAGCCAGGAGGCCACCTGCATCAGCCGCGTGGTCAGCCGCATGCTCTCGCCGGCATAAGCGAGGGCGGCGGCGCGTGAGAGGCGCTTGGAGGCGGCGCGGCCGGGGCCGTCAAGGTAGGCGGCGGTTTCTTCAACCAGGCCCATGCCATCCTTAAACGTCCGCTCGAACAACTCCGATCGGGCGAATTCCTTGGCCCGTGCGGCGTCGAAACCGCTCCTCATTGGGGAAGCTTGGGTCTTATCGGTCATAGCGGGATGCAAATCGCAAAAGCGGGGCCGCGATGCTCACGCGGGGCCTCCGCCGAACACCGCGTCCGCCGCCGCCCGCTGGGCGCGCTTGGCCACGATCGCCGCTTCGCACTGAGCGATCTCGGCTTTCAGCTTCTCGATCCGCGCCTCCAATTCGTTCACCGAGGCGTTTTCCAGCCAGGCTTCCAGCGAGACCGGCTTCTTAGCCGGGGGGGCGAACGGATCGTCGTCAAACATCGGCCTCTCCTCCTGGCTTCATTCTATCCCACATTGCTTTAGGCTTTAAGCGGCGAAGGCGGAGGCGGAACCATGCGCAAGATCATCCATGGCGGGGATCAGCCCCTGACGCTGGCGGTGGTGAACCGGCCCGAGCCCGGGCCGGGCGAAATCCTGATCCGCGTGGCCGCCGCGGGCGTCAACCGGCCGGACCTGACCCAGCGCGCCGGCTTTTACCCGCCCCCGCCCGGCGCGCCGGAGACGCTGGGGCTGGAAGTATCCGGCGTCGTTGAAAGCATCGGGCCGGGCGTGACGCGCTGGCATGGCGGCGAGGAAGTCTGCGCGCTGCTGCCGGGCGGGGGCTACGCCACCTACGCGATCGCGCACGAAGGCTCGGCCCTGCCGATCCCCAAAGGCCTTTCGCTCACGCAAGCCGCCGCCCTGCCGGAAACCGTGTTCACCGTGTGGGCCAATGTGTTCGAGGGCGGCGCGCTGAAGCCAAAGGAAACGCTGCTGGTGCATGGCGGCGCCTCCGGCGTCGGCACCACCGCGATCCAGATGGCCAAGGCCTACGGCGCGCGCGTGTTCGCCACCGCGGGCGACGAAGCCAAAGTGAAGCTCTGCGAACAACTCGGCGCCGACCGGGCGATCAATTATCGCACCGAGGATTTTGAAGCGATCGTGCGCGATCTCGGCGGCGCGGACGTGGTGCTCGACATGGTGGGCGGGCCGTACTTGCAGAAGAATTTGAATCTGCTGAACGAACACGGCCGCTGCGTGATGATCGCTTTCCAGCAAGGCCCGCAGGCGGAAGTGAATTTGATGCGGCTTATGTTGAAGCGCCTCACGCTCACCGGCTCCACGCTGCGCTCACGCTCGAACGCCGAGAAAGCGCGCATCGCGCAGGCGGTTTACGAAAACGTCTGGCCCTGGATCGAAGCGGGCAAGGTGAAGCCGGTGATCGACAGCACCTTCCCGCTCTCCGACGCCGAAGGCGCGCACGCGCGCCTGCAAAGTGGGGCGCATGCGGGCAAAGTGGTGCTCACGGTTTAGCGTTCTTCGACTTCACGTCCGTATTGTGCGTACGCTCGGCGCCGCCGAACGCATCCTCTTCCTTCACGGGCCGCTTACCGCCTTTTTGCGGCGGGTTAGCGCCTTCGCCAGGCTTGTGGCCGCTCTTGGCTGTCTTCTTCTGTTGCTCAGGCATTATCACCTCACTGCATGCGTAACAGGCGGCGCACTGCGCGAGTTCCACGCCTCCCCCCTTTGGGGTGGCGCCAGCGGGCGCCGGCGCCTACGATGCCCGCCACATGCCGCGGGGGCGGCGCCAAATCGGGGGTTACCGCATGACGACGACGCCAACGTCGCCGCTGGATGCGTTTTACGCGCACGTCGCCAACGTTTCCGACTTCATCTGGGGCGGCACATGGGATGGCGCGCAAGTGCTGCCCTTCCCGCCCATGGTCGTGGTGCTGCTCGGCGCCGGCGTCTTCCTGATGATCGGGCTCCGCTTTTATCCGATCACGCACCTTGGCGTGGCGTTCGCCGGCCTCTTCAAAAAGGATAAAGAAGGCCAAGGTGAAATCTCGCCGTTCGCCGCGCTCTCCACGGCGCTTTCGGGCCAAGTCGGCACCGGCAACCTCGCGGGCGTGGCCACCGCCATCACGCTGGGCGGGCCTGGCGCCCTCTTCTGGATGTGGGTCACCGCGCTGCTCGGCATGGCGCTGGCCTTCGCCGAAGGCGCATTGGCCATCCGCTATCGCGAGAAAACGCCCGACGGCCATTATCGCGGCGGCCCGATGACCTATATCCGGCGCGGCCTCGGCAAAAATTGGGGCTGGCTGGCGGGCTTGTTCGCGGTGGGCGCGCTGATCTCCTCGCTCGCCACCGGCAATGTCATTCAAGCCAACTCGATCGCGGATTCGCTCACCGGCCTCTTTCCCATCGTGCCCGATTGGGGCGCCGGGCTCGTCGTTGCGGCGCTTGTGTTCATCGTCATCGTGGGCGGCATCAAGTCGATCGGCTCGGTCGCTGAAAAAATCGTGCCGACCATGGCGCTGGCGTACATCCTGATGGCGCTGATCGCGCTCATCCTCAATTACGAGGATCTGCCCGGCACGTTCGCACTGATCTTCGACAGCGCTTTCAACGGCCACGCCGCCACCGGCGGCTTCCTGGGCGCAGGCATGATCATGGCGATCCGCTTTGGCGTGGCGCGCGGGCTTTTCTCCAACGAAGCCGGCCAAGGCTCAACGCCAATGGCGCACGCGGTGGCGCGGACCAACGATCCGGCCCGCCAAGGCCGCTTCGCCATGATGGGCACGTTTATCGAC
>DAOMPU010000135.1:0-1137 GCA_035444925.1 Terricaulis sp.
CATCCCTTGCAGCCGGGTCCACCATCATGTCGCTGTCGCTCCGCAACGCCGCCGTGGCGGCGCTCGCCCTCCTTGCCGGCACGTTCATCGCGCCGCCGGCGTCCGCCGTCCAAGGCCGCGCCAGGGTTAGCGCCCAGGCCGGTCCCAAAACCAAAAGCATCGCCAGCGGCGATTGCGCGCCCCCGCCGCCCGCGACCAAGCCCGCCCCCGCAACAACCCAAGCGGCTACAAGCCCCAGATCGGCAAAGGGCGCCCGCCCCAGCCACGGTAAAAGGATGAATCCGGCCAAAGCGGGCGCCGCCATCAGTGCGATCGCCTGCCCCAATGCCGCCCGCTCAGCCCCGCTGGCGGCGGCCAAAACCCCGCTCAGCAGGCAGGCGCACAGCCACGCCCAAAGCGCCCAGCCCAAGCGGGCGCGCCTTGGCGCTGCTTTTGCAGCTGCATCAGCTGCTGAGCTTACATGCTGTTGTGTTGACACTGGAGCGCGGCCCGCGAGTAAAAGACTTCTTAACGCGACGGGGCCAATGCTGCCCGCAATGAGTCGCTGCGAAAAGCGAACTCACCCACCTAGTTTCAGGAGATGCCGATGCGGAGCCTAGTTTGGACGACGACCGCGGCCGTCGCGCTCCTTGGCGCCGCCAGCGCTCAAGACGCCGCCACCACCGCCCCCGCCGCTGAAGTCAGCGGCGGCGAAGTGCGCAGCGCGCTGAACGCTTACGCCGCTTACCACAACGACATCACCGAGATGCGGACCTCCACGCCCGCAAACGCCAACGATCTCGAAGCCGCGATTGACCGCATGGGCCGGCACAATTCCACCGCGCTGACGCGCGGCTGGATCGCCTATGGCGCCGTTACCGCGGCGCAATCGCCTGAATTCGTGCAAGGCGTGCGCGACGCGGCCGCCTATTATGGGCGCGACGCGGTGGTGTGGGCGATTTCGGTGGACAACACCTACGCGCGCGGCCTGCGCGGCGGCGCTGAAGTCACCCGCCTTTTGCTGAACTCCGCGCACGCGGATTCCTCGCGCATTCTCGCCGTGGCCGATCGCTACAACGAAATGGCCTACACGCTGCAGCGCCAGCGCTGGGCCAACGCCGTCGCCCCGGGGCGCCAGGAGCGCCTGCAGCGCGTGCG
>DAOMPU010000135.1:1184-7073 GCA_035444925.1 Terricaulis sp.
GCGCCGTGCCGGCCGCCTACGCGCCGCGCCTCAGCGCGACGCTGCTTTCCGCACAACCCAACCAAGACCCGACCGCCTTTGGCGGGCGCCGCTTCTGGGACGCGCTCGGCGGCGCGGCGGACGTGACGCCTGTGGCGTCGCAAGCGGCCAGCTACGAATGGCGCGTCTATCGCCCGCGCGCGGAAGCGCTGGACCGCATGGCCTCCGTCGCCGCGCTGCAGGCGCTGGATGCGGAAACTTCCCATTCCAGCACCATCTCCACGCTGCTGCAGGATCCACGCACCTATCAGTGCGTCGATCTCACCCAGCTGCAGCTGATCCAGTGCATGTCGGCGGCGCGCTTCCGCTATGAGCACACGTTCTGCCTGGCCAATCACGGCCTGCGCGAAGTGGGCCAGTGCATCGCCAGCGTCGCCGAGCCCAGCCAGGCGGCGATGACGACGGGCAGCCATGGCGGGGGCCGCCCCTAAGGGCTTGCTCCCGCGCCCTGCGCGGCGCATCTGCACAGGCATGGGCGCGATCGACGAAACCATCCAAGAGCTTGCGGACGAATTCGCGCTCCTTCCCGATTGGGAGGAGCGCATCGCCCATGTGATCGAACTCGCGCGCACGCTGGAGCCGCTGAGCGAGGCCGAGCGCAACGAAGAAACCCGCGTGCGCGGATGCGTCAGCCGCGTGTGGCTGGTGAGCGAGCGCCGCGCCGAGGCGCCGGAAAAGCTCTATTTCCGCGGCGATTCCGATGCGCACCTGGTGCGCGGCGAGATCGCCATGCTGCTGCGCATCTTCTCCGGCCGCACGCCGGCCGAGATCGCCGCCGCCGATCCGCGCGCGGTGTTCGAGCGGCTGGGCCTCAAGGACGCGCTGACGCAGCAGCGCTCCAACGGGCTATTCGCCATGATGACGCGCATGCAGCAGCACGCCGCCGCCGCGACCTGATCAGCCCGCCGCCAACTGGGCTAAGCCAAGTTTCAGCGCCACCTTGCCTGAGCGCGCGGGCCAGCCCTCGGCGCGCTCCAGCGCTTCAAGGCCATCCTCATACAAGCACGCACGCTCCACCACGCGGCGCAACGCCGGGGCGAGCCGCGCCAGCTTTTGCGCGCTGCGCCGGCCCGCATCGCAGCGCGCGGCCATCGCCTGCTCTTGCCCGTTTGCGGCGCGCGCGGAGGCGCCGTTGGGCGGGGCGCGCCAATCGGAGCCGCGCACCAAGCCCGCTTGCGCGCGCTCCCAATCGGCGCGCAGCGCCTCAGCCGCAGCCAATTCGGCGCCGCTCAGCCAAGGCTTTCCGCCCGCATCGCGCAGCGCCGCCAGGCGCCGCAGCGCGCCGCCGCTATCCACGCCCCGCACCGCGCGCGCATCGCCCGCGCCATCCATCACGAAGCGATCGACGATCTGCGCATGTTGCGCGGCGAACGCTTCGCCCGGCTGCGCGCCTTCGCGGCGCAAGCGCGCGCGCCCCGCTTCACTCAGCGCATAGGCTTCCGGCCCCACGCGCGTCAGCACGCCTTCGCTTTCCAGCGCGCGCACGCTCGCAGCGTCCAGACGCGCGGCCAAACGCCGGCGCCGATCGCCGCCAGGCAGCACGCCATAGCCCTCGCCCGCACGCACCAGCAGCGCCTCCGGCGCGTGCAAACGCGCCAGCGCCCGCTCAACCGCGCGCGCACTCATCGCCGCGCCGCCCGCGTCGCCGCGCCAGTGCGCACGCTCTCTTCCAGCGCCGCCATCCAATCGTCGAAGGCTTCATCATCGCGCCGATCCTCGATGCTGTGGCACGCATGCGCCACGGTGGAGCGGTCCCGCGCGAATGCCTGCGCCACACGCGCCAGGCTCCACTCAAACACGACATGGCACAGATACATCGCCACCTGCCGCGCGAACGCCGCCTCAGCCGATCCGCGCGTGCGCGACACGATCTCCTCCAGCGGCGCCCCCACAGCGTAAGCCGCCGCGCCGGCCGATAGCCGGGCCGCCGCATCGTCCGCGGCGCGCGTCTCCCAGAAACTCATCCAAGCAACCTCCCGCCAGCCCCAAGCCGGCGCACGCGCACAGCTTAGCCGCACACCGCAGGTGTAGGATAGATTTCCTAGGATTATTTTCCTTTACTAGCCGCCCTTACGGGCTTGGCCGAGGCCCATGCGCTTGGCGAGGTTCGAGCGCTCTTTTGCGTAATTAGGCGCGACCATCGGGTAATCGTGGGGCAGGCCCCATTTCGCGCGATATTCCTCGGGGCTCATATTGTAGCGCGTGCGCAAGTGGCGCTTCAAAGATTTGAACTTTTTCCCGTCTTCCAGGCAGATGATGTAATCGGGGGTGACCGATTTCTTGATCGCGATAGCCGGCTCTTGCGCGGCGTCCGCCGCGCCGGCGGGGGCGTCGGCCACTTCCCCTAGCGCCGCGTGCACAGTGCGGATCAGCGCCGGCAAATCTCGCGGAGCGACCTGGTTCGCGGCCACATAGGCGGCCACAATCTCAGCGGCCATGCCGACCAAGTCTCTCTTGTCATCCATTTGCGCCGCCGCCGAGAGAAACGAGAGTTTCGCTAGTATAGGAGCCGCCATCCTCGGCAAGCAAGATTAAGGGCAAATAAAAAAAGCCCGAAACGGCAAACTGTTCTCTACAGCTTCAAATACTTACCAAGGCTAAACCATGGATTGTCACAGACGGGCGCCGATTAGGATGATCACAGCCAAGGCGCCGATCGCCCAAAATTGCAGCGCCGCCCAGCCGCGCCCCAGGTAAGGCGCGTCACAAGAACGCGCCCACGCCGCCAGCGCCGCGCCCGCCCGCGCCGCCAGGAGCGCAACGGCCGCCCCCGCCGCGCCATACACGCGCAGCATCACCACGCCAGCCCACCGCGCGGCCCCCGCTACCGGCCCGCGATAAAATGCGTCGATATCGAGCAGATCGACCGCGCGCTCGCGCGGCGCGAGATTGAGCGCACGCAGCAGCACAAACGCCACCCCGGCCGCGCCCAGCAATTCAAATTGCGGCGCAAGCCGATCAAGATCGAACGGCGCGAACGTCAACGCTGTCGGCATCAGGCCGTAAAGCCAACTCGGCGCGAGCCCGATCGACACGCAGAAGAACGCCGCCACCCCCGCGCCAAGCAGCATCGAGAACGGCGCTTCGTTGAATTTCACCTTTCCCCCGCCATGGCGGTGCGCGGCCAAGGCCGGGCGCAGCGCCAGCGAGACGAACAGCGCGGCGGAACTGGCGGCGATCAACGCCCACAGCCAGCGCAAATCCCATTGCGCGCTCGCCTCCAGCGCCACCGAATGCGTGGCGTAAAGCGCAAAGCCCGGCGCGCCGGAAGCGGCAAGGCCCGTAATCAGCATCAGCGTCGTGGTGATCGGCATGGCGCGCGAGAGGCCCTCGAATTGCGACAAGCGCACCGCCCCGCGCCGCGCCAGCACCGCACCCAGCGCCATCTGCAGCGCCATGAACACGAACATGGAGGTGAAGATGTGCCCTTCCGCCGCCGCCACCGCGAGCGGCGAGCCGACGCCGATCAGCGCCACGCACACGCCGGTCTGCGTCATCAAGCCATAGGCCGCGCCCGCGCGCAGATCGTCCACGGTCGAAGCATAAAGCGCCCCCACCGCGATCATGGCGGCGCCGATCGGGATCAGCAGCGGCTCGGCCGGAAAGAAACGCGCCAGCGCATAAACGCCGACCATGGTTGAGAACGCCGAAAGTGCGGCCCCGCCCAAGGGCGAGGCGTGCGCGATCGTATCTTTCACCCACACATGCGCGAACGGCGCGCCGACGCGGATCATCAACGCCGCAAAGATGCAGCCGCCCCCGATCGTGGCGATGTCGAGCCGGGCGAACACCGTGCCCGACGATCCCGCCGAGAGGTGAAACGCCACGCCCACCAGCAGCAACAAGCCCTCAAGCCCATTCCACACCAGCAGCCGCACGCCCGCGCGCCGCGCCTCCTCCAGCGGAGAGCAAAACACGATCCACGCCGCCGCCAGCCCCGCCAGCGAAGCCGCCGCCACGAAACTGATCAGATCGCCCACGAACAGCGCCGAAACGGCGCCGCCGGCCATCATCAGAATGGCGGCGTCCTCGTAGCGGTTGCGCCGCGCATTGGCGAAGATGGCGAACGTGATGAGCGTAATCAGCGCGGCGATGCCGAAGATGCGGTTGAGCGCGTCGAGATTGAGCAGCACAACGGGCAAGCCCATTTGCGCGATCGCCTCTTCCGCGCCGAAATTGCGGCTGAGCAGCAAAAGCAACGCCAGCAGGCCCGCGCCGGCCATCGTGATGGCCCGCATGGTCTGCGGCGCGGCCAGCACCAGCAGCGCGGCGAGAATGCAGACGAAGCCGGGATTAAGGGTGATCGCCCACATCGCGCCCCCCTTTCTCCCCCGCGCGCCGCGCCAGCAGCCAGCGCGCGCCATGCGCGATCAGCACCAGGATCGTCACCGCGCCAGCGCCCAGCATCGCGCGCCCGCCCGGATCGGCCAGCAGCCAAAAGCCCGCCGGCGCATCGCCCAAAAGATCAAACGCAAGCCCCGCCCCGCCCGCCGTCGCGCAGAAGAGCAGCGCCAAGCCTGCAACGCCGCCGCGCGGCGAGGGAAGCGGTTTGCGCGTCATTGTGGCGGCGTCCAGAGCGGGGCCAAAAACGAAGCCAGCGGATCGGCCAGCACCAAGAGCCACAGCGTCGCCCCCGCGCACACGATCACCGGGGCGGCCAGCAGGATGGAGGCGCCGTCAGGGCGCTTGAACGCATCGGTCGGCGCGCGCGCGGCCAGCGCGTTGGCGGCCAGCGGCCCAAGATGCGCGAAGGTCAGCACCGCGGCGGCGCCGGCCAGCGCGGCCGCCCATGGCAATTGCGCGTGGCTGGCGGCGGTGATCAGCCAAAGCTTGGCCCACGCGCCGGAAAACGGCGGCAGACCAATCATCGAAGCAGAAGCCAGCGCAAAGCCCGCGAACGTCCACGGCATCACGCGCCCCAGGCCCGCGTAATCGCTCACATCCGTGCGCCCGGTTGCGGCCATGACCGTGCCTGCGGCCATGGTCAGCGTCGCCGCCGCGCACGCGAGCGCCACCACTTGCAGCGTGGCCGCAAATAGCCCGACGGCGGAAGCGAGCAACGCCCCCATCACCACCGCAAGCGCTTGCGTGAGGCACGAATAGGAAAGCCGCTCGCGGATGTCCTGCTTCGAAAGCGCGATCAAAGCGGTGACGCACATGGCCACGCCCGCCAGCACCATCAGCGCCTGCGCCGCCAGGCGCGCGTCCGCCAGCGCGGGGCCAAACACCAAAGCGGCCACTTTCAAAATCCCCACCCCGCCCGCCGGCAGCACCGTGAGCGCATGCGTGGAAACCAAAGCCGGGTTCGGCGCGCGGCTGGTTTGCGGCAGCCAGCGATGCATGGGCGGCAGTCCCGCCATGGCGATGCCGAACACGAACAGCGTCAGCAGCGCGTTCGCCGTCCAGGGATCGACGCGCCCCGCCAGCACGCCGCCGGCTTGGAAATCAAGCGCGCCCGCGATCGCATAGGTCCACACCATCGCCGGCATCAAAAGCCCGATCGCGCCGGCCAGCAGCGTGGCGAGATAAATCCGGCCCGCCGCGCGCGATTCATCATCGCCGCGATGAGCGATCAGCGGGAAGCTGGTCAAGATCAGCGCCTGATAGGCGACGAAGAAGCTGAACAGATTGGCCGAGAAGGCAACAGCCAACGCCGACGCCATCGAAAGCGCCAGAAAAGCCATCAGCCGCGCCGGCGCTTTTTCCTGCGTGGCGCGCACCACGCCGGCGGCATGCACCGCATGCGGCACGCCCAGCAGCGCGATCAGCGCCGCCATCAGCGCGCCTAAAGGCTCGATCGAAAACGCCAGGTCCACATTCGGCAGCGGGCGCGCCAGCACCACGCGCGCA
>DAOMPU010000136.1:0-7025 GCA_035444925.1 Terricaulis sp.
CGCAGCGCCCGCGCGCCCAGCGCGTTAAGCATGTGGCGCAGCAAGGCTGCGAGCGCGAACAGAACGGCGCCCGCCAAAACTGCCAAAAGGCCCGCCATCCAATGCGAAAGCTCGCCGCCCGGCGCGGCGCGCCAAATCACGCCGAGGCCAAGCGCCGCGAACGCGCCAACAGCGCCCGCACAAGCCAGCACGCGCTCGGGGCGTGCAAAAGCGACGGCCGCGACGGCCAGCAGCGCAAAACACGCGGCGATAGGTTGCAGCAGCTCCATGACGGTGCTCCAGGTTGCAAGTATGGCGCCGGCTGGTAAGCGGATCGGGCAATGAAATTGGCTAAAAGCGCGTTGGCGTTAACCGCGTCGGATGGAGATGGGCGCCATGGCTAAGCTGTTTTTTGGGATGAATGTCTCGCTCGATGGGTACGTCGATCACGACAAGTTCGCGCCTGACCCTGTGCTCTTCGAGCATTTCATCGAACAAACGAAGGGGCTGACGGGCAGCCTTTATGGCCGGGGGCTCTATGAGCTCATGCGCTATTGGGACGAGGAGCGCCCCGAATGGGGCGCGCCCGAACGCGCGTTCGCGGCGGCCTGGCGCAGCAAACCAAAGTGGGTCGCCTCGCGCACGCTGAAAGAGGTCGGTCCCAACGCGACGCTGATCGGCGTCGATGTCGAAGCCTTCGCGCGCAAGCTTAAGCATGATTATGACGGCGAGATCGAAGTGGGCGGGCCGCACCTCGCGCGCACTTTAACGGCGCTGGGGCTGATCGATGAATATCGGCTCTATGTGCATCCGGTCGTGCTGGGGCGCGGGGCGCCGATGTTTGCGGATGCGCGCCCGCCGCTGCGCCTGGTGGCGCATGAGGTGATTGGCCCCAACGTGATCCGCCTGAGCTATGCGTCACGCTCTAAAGCGCGCGTTTGAACAGTTCGTCGTACTTTTCGCCGTCGAATGGCACGGCGTTGGTGCCGGTGGCGAGATCGCTGATTGCGTATTCGCGCGCCGGCGGCCAATGCGCTTCGGTGACGCCGATCGCCGAAAGCGAAGGCGGCAGGCCGATGCGGGCATTGAGATCGCGGATATAGCCGGCGAGATCGGCGCTGGCGTCCAGCCCCAGCGCGCGGCGCAGGCGGGCGAATTTTTCGTTCACGGCGTCGCCGCTCATCATCGCCAGCGAATGCGGCAGGATGATCGCGTTCAGCGTGCCGTGGTGCAGCTTCAGCTCAGCCACGCGGCCGAGCGCATGCGAAAGCCCGTGCACGGCGCCGAGGCCTTTCACGAACGCCAGCGCGCCCTGGAACGACGCCATCATCATGTGCCAGCGCGCGTCGCGGTCGCTCCCATCTTTCACGGCCCGCTCCAGCCAGCGGCCCGCGCGTTCTGCGCCGTCGAGGCCGATGGCTTCGGCTGGCGGATGCACGACGGGCGAGAGCACCGCCTCGATGCAATGGGTCATCGCATCCATGCCGGTGGCGGCGGTGAGCAGCGGCGGCAGGCCGAGCGTCAGTTCAGGATCGCAGATCGCGGCGCTGGGAATGAGGAAGGGGGAGACGAACGTTTCTTTGCGGCCGTTATCGAGAATGACGACGGCGCCGACGGAAACTTCGCTGCCGGTGCCGGCCGTGGTGGGGATCGCCACCAGCGGCGGGATTTTGCCGATATGCTTGGCGCCGCGCTGCGTGCCGCCCAGGCGCTCGAACGGCCCCTCGTGGCTGACCATGAGGCCCATCGCTTTGGCGAGATCCATCGAAGAGCCGCCGCCGAGCGCGATGATGCCGCCAGCCCCCGCGGCGCGGTACGCTTCGGCGGCCGCGCGGGCGGCGGGCTCGGTGGGGTTGGGCGGGGTGTCGGTGAAAACGCCGGCCGGCGCTGCGCCTAGGGCCGCGAGCAAGCGGTCCAGCAGGCCGTTGGCCTTCAGCCCCGGATCGGTGACCACGAACGGCGCGCCCACGCCCAACCCCTTCAGGATGCGCGGCGTCTGCGCCAGCGCGCCGAAATCGAAGGTGCATTGGGTGAGGTAATTCATCTGGGCCATGGGCAAATCCTCCGTTTCCGTCGATAGCGCGCGCGCGTTCGCCGCGCACCCCCTCCGTAACGGCGCCCGAAGGGTGGACTTGAGGGCGCACCTGGGTAGTCTCCGCGCCCATGACTGAATCTGTGCTCGAAATTTCCAATCTCGCCGTCACCTTCGATACGCCGGACGGCGATGTGGAGGCGGTCAAAGGGGTCTCGTTTTCCATCGCCCAGGGCGAGTGCCTGGGCATCGTGGGGGAAAGCGGATCGGGCAAAAGCCAGAGCTTCCTTTCCGCCTTCGGGCTGACTTCGGATAACGCGCGCGTTTCAGGCTCGGTGAAATTTCAGGGCCGCGACGTGCTGGGCCTGCCGCGCAAGGAACTCGATGCAATCCGCGGGCGCCACATCGCCTTCGTGTTCCAAGACCCGCTGACGGCGCTGACCCCGCACATGAGCGTGGAAGAGCAGATGCTCGAAGTGCTCGCGCACCATTTTCAGGTGACGGGCGAGGCCGCGCGCGAACGGGCGATCGAGTGGCTGGAGCGTGTGCGCATTCCTGAAGCGGCGCGCCGGCTGAAGCAATATCCGCACGAGCTATCGGGCGGCATGCGCCAGCGTGTGATGATCGCCATGGCGATGATGTGCGAGCCCGCGCTGCTGATCGCCGATGAGCCGACCACCGCGCTGGACGCCACCGTGCAGGCCCAGGTGCTCGATCTGATCGATGATCTGCGCAAGGATACGAACGCGGCGGTGGCGCTGATTACGCACGACATGGGCGTGATCGCCCGCATGGCGCAGCGCGTGGCGGTGATGCGCGCCGGCGAGATCGTGGAAACCGGCACGGTGGATGAAGTCTATCATCAGCCGAAGGCCGATTATACGCGCATGCTGCTGGGCGCTGTGCCGCATATCGATGGCGCGCGCGCGCATGCGCTGGCCGCGCCCGATGTGGCCGCGCCGATCCTGCAGGTGGATGACGTGCGCGTGCACTTCCCGATCAAGGTGGAGGGCGGGCTGTTCGGCAAGACCAAGCTTTTGCGCGCGGTCGATGGGGTGACGTTCGATCTGCGTGCGGGTGAGACGCTGGGCATTGTCGGTGAAAGCGGCTGCGGCAAATCCACTTTGGCGCGTGCGGTGGTGCAATTGCTGCCGCGCACGGCGGGGTCAGTCACCTTCCTCGGGCGCAATCTGCTGCCGAGCGAGCGCGAAACCATCCGGCGCGCGCGCCAGGATTTGCAGATCGTGTTCCAAGATCCGCTGGCGAGCCTCGATCCTCGCATGACTTTGGGCGCCTCGATCGCCGAGCCGCTGCTGGCGTTCGCGCCGGAGCTGAACCGCGATCAGCGCGAGGCGCGCGTGAAAGAGGTGATGGCGCAAGTCGGCCTCAACCCCGATCTGATCAACCGCTATCCGCACGAGCTTTCCGGCGGGCAGAACCAGCGCGTGGGCGTGGCCCGGGCGATGATTTTGAAGCCGAAGCTGGTTGTGTGCGACGAGGCGGTGTCGGCGCTGGATGTTTCGATCCAGGCGCAGATCATGAAGCTGCTGATCGATCTGCAGCGCGAGTTCAAAACCTCGATGCTGTTCATCAGCCACGATCTCGCCGTGGTGCGCGAGATCAGCCACAACGTGCTCGTGCTCTATCTCGGGCGCGCGGTGGAATATGGCCCGGCCGAAGTGATCTTGCGCGATCCGCGCCATCCCTACACGAAAGCGCTACTGGCCGCCGCGCCGACGCCCGATCCGGACGCCGCGCGCGCCAAGCCGCGCGTGCGCCTCGTCGGCGATCTGCCGAGCCCGCTCGATACGCGCGCGAGCCTGCGCTTCTTGAAATCGCGCATCGTCGATGATCCGGACGCGACGCAATATCGCCCGCAATGGCTCGAAGTCGGCCCCGGCCATTTCGTGGCCGAGCACGATGTGGCGGAGCCGGAAGCGGCCTAGAAATCAGTGGGGGAAAGCCAATGCGATCGATCGTTCTCGCCGCCGCCGCGCTTGCGGCGCTGAGCGCTAGCGCCAGTGCGCAAACCACGCCACGCGAAATGCGCGGCGCGCTACAGATCGAAAATGTGCCCGAAACGCCGGCGGATGTTTCCGAGCGGCTGCGCCAATACGTGAACACGCGCGCAGCGTCCTTCGTGGGCTGGCTGCCCGAAGGCGGCGTGCTGATCTCGACGCGCTTCGGCGAAGTAAACCAGCTGCACCGCGTGGACGCGCCGATGGGCGCGCGCCGGCAGATCACCTATTTCGATGAGCGGGTGACGAGCGCCTCGGTGCAGCCGGGCGGCAGCGACATTTTGTTTTCGCGCGATGTGGGCGGCAACGAGAATTTCGCGGGCTTTCTGCTAAATCAAACAACGGGCGCGGTGCGGCAAGTCACTGATCCCGACACGCGCAACCAGGCCTTCGTCTGGAATCACGACGGCAGCCAGTTCGCCTGGTCCTACGTGCCGCCGAGCGAGCCGAACTACGACATCTTTGTCGGCGCCGCCGCGCCCAATGCGCGCCCGCGCCGCGTGTTCGACGGCGAAGGCGCGATCGGACCGATCGATTACGCGCCGGACGGGCGCCACATGCTGGTGGGGCGCTACATCTCCGCGGCCGAAAGCCAGCTCTTCGTGCTCGATCTCGACTCCGGCGCGATGACGCAGCTGACGCCGGAATTGCAGGTTTCGTACAGCGATGGCGAGTTTTTGCCCGATGGGCGCGCCATCATCACGTTGTCGGACGAAGGCGCGCAATTCCAGCGTTTGGTGCGCATCGAGCTTGCCAGCGGCGCGCGCACGGTGCTGACGCCGGGGCTTTCTTGGAATGTCGAGAGTTTCGATCTCTCCCCCGACGGGCGCACGATCGCTTATGTGGTGAACGAGGCCGGCCGCTCGAGGCTGCGGCTGATGGATGCGCGCACTTTGCGCCAGCTGCCCGCGCCGGCGCTGGCGCCGGGCATCGTCTCCGGCGTTGAGTTCGACGCGCAAAGCCGGCGCATCGGCTTTACGCTGAACAGCGCCACCGCGCCGGGCGACGTATATTCCTGGGATTTGCGCGCGCGCCAGCTCACGCGCTGGACGGCGAGCGAAACCGGCGGCATCCCGCAAAGCAATTTCGTCGATCCCGAGCTGATTACGTGGCGCTCGTTCGACGGGCTGGAGATCAGCGGCTTCCTCTATCGCCCGCGCACGCCGGGGCCGCATCCGGTGGTGATCCAAATTCATGGCGGGCCGGAAAGCCAATTCCGCCCCGGCTTCAATTCCACCATCCAATATTGGGTGAACGAACTCGGCATCGCCGTGATCGCGCCGAACGTGCGGGGCTCGGATGGGTACGGGCGCGATTTCCTCGCGCTTGATAACGCCGAGAAGCGCGAAGATTCGGTGCGCGATATCGGCGCGCTGCTGGATTGGATCGCAGCCGAACCGCGCCTCGATCAAGAGCGCGTCATGGTTTATGGCGGCTCCTACGGCGGCTACATGGTGCTGGCCTCGATGACGCACTATAATGACCGGCTCGCCGGCGGGGTTAACATCGTCGGTATTTCGAACTTCATCACCTTCCTGGAAAACACCTCCGGCTATCGGCGCGATCTGCGCCGCGCCGAATATGGTGATGAGCGCGATCCGGAAATGCGCGCGGTGTTCGAGCGTATTTCGCCGCTGACCAATATCGGCCGCGTCAGCAAGCCGATGCTGGTGGTGCATGGCTATAACGATCCGCGCGTGCCGGTGAGCGAAGCCGAGCAGGTGTACGCCGCGGTGCGCCGCAATGGCGGCGAAGCGTGGCTGATGATCGCCATGAACGAGGGCCACGGCTTTGCCCGACGCGAGAATCAGGAGGCGCAGCGCGAAGCGGAGACGCTGTTTTTCCGCCGCGTGCTGCGCTTGGAATAGGGCGCCCAGGCGCTACACCCGCTGCAGCATGTCCTGCAGGCGTGCGCGCAAAGCCGCGGCGTCTTCGTCCACCACGTCCTTGGGCGTTTCGGCGCGCACGCGCTGCTGAACGCTGTCGGAGAGCATGGTGCGCAGCGCGCCGAGCGCGCGGGGCGGGGCCGCGATCGCAAGATGCGCGAACGCATCTTGTTTGGCCGCTTCGCCGATACGCTCGGCCACGCGCTTGAGGAACTTTTCTTCCTCGGCTTCGTGCAGATTGCGCTTGTCCATCGCGTGCCGGCCGGCGCCGACGCGGTCGAAGCTGCGCGGGGGTCTATCTTGCACATCGTATAGATCTTCCTCGCTGATCTCCATGGCCCATTCTTTGGGGGCTTCCAGTTGCGCGCCGCGCCGCTGTTCAATCAGCACGCGCGCGCGCCGGCCGTCTGCAACCAAGAGCCAAGTTGGGCCGTTATCAAGCATGATCGCCTCCTTTGGAGGCCAACGCAGCGTGCGGGCGCGCGTTCCGCGCCCCGCGTGCTTAAAGCCGCTTGGCGTTGAAGCCGGCGGCGGTGAGCGCGGCCATCACGTCGTCGGCGTGGGCGCGGTCGCGGGTTTCGATCTGGATATCGAATTCCACGCCCTTGGCGGGCGCGTCCAACGTCATGCGCCGGTGTTCCACTTGCAGGATGTTGGCGCCGCCATCGCCGATGATGCGCGCCACCGACGCCAGGATGCCGGGGCGATCATCGCCCACGAAGCGCACCACGGTGATGCGCCCTTCGCGCACCAGCGAACGCTCCAGCACCGACGCCAGGAGCCGCGTGTCGATATTGCCGCCGGAAAGCACGAAGCCGCACTTCTTGCCGCGGAAGCGCTCGGGCTCGGCCAGCAGCGCCGCGAGCGAGGCCGCGCCCGCGCCTTCGGCCACGGTGCGCTCGGCTGTGGCGTAGAGCGCCACGGCGCGCTCGAGCTGGCTCTCATCGACCAGCACGATGTGCTCGATCATGTCTTTGACGACGTGGAAGGGCAGGTCGCCCACGGCTTTGACCGCGATGCCTTCAGCGATGGTTTGCCCGCCGCTCGTCACTTTTTCGCCGTTGAGGCGCGCGTTGAACGAGGGATACATGCTCGCTTCCACGCCGATGA
>DAOMPU010000137.1:0-411 GCA_035444925.1 Terricaulis sp.
CGGGGGCGCTAGGGGGCGGCTTGCTGCTGGGCTTCGATGAGCTGGCCGTTCGAATCCACTCTGCGAATTCCTTCTACGAAATTCAAACGACGCCCGGTTTCGGGTCTATAATGCGAAGTTAGTATTTGCCCGCGCCGCTGCGGCGCAAAGCTGATATGCACCCAGCGCCCGTTCTCAAAGATCAGCTGATCGACCTCCGCCATGATCTCCGGGGAGGCGGCGATGGCTTGCGCGATGGCGTACGCATCGCCAAAAGCCGGCGCGGTGAAATCAACCGAATGCCCTTGCAAGTGATCGGAATTGGGGGGACGGCCGAGCGCGGCGCCTAGTTCCGGCGTCGAATAGGCTGCGTTGATCATGATCGGCGCGTTGCGGAGCAACGTGCGGACACGCTCAAGCTGCCGGGCCGCG
>DAOMPU010000137.1:430-6986 GCA_035444925.1 Terricaulis sp.
CCTCCGGCGTCGGCGTATTGCTGAGCCCGAGCCTCTCGGCCGTCGCCGAATACGTGAACTCGCTCAATCTGAAAGAAGGAGAGAGCCGGTCGCCCGCGGGCTCGGCGCGCGTCGCCCGGGGCGCGGCCGAAGCGGCAGGCGCTTCAACCAGCTCTGCCCTCAACCGGCCGAGCCGTTCCAAGACCGGATCGGGCGCTTCGGCGACAGGCTCGCCGGCGGCTTGCAGGGCGGCGCGTTCACGCGCGAGCGCGCTGGCGCGTTCCAAAATCAAACGTTGATTTGTTTCGGCAAGGTGCTGTTTTGTGACCTCGTTTTGGAAATATAGAACCAAAGCTGCAGCCATGGACGCGAGCGAGACCCCAAGAAGAACCACGACGGCCGCTACGCCAAGCTTCAATCTTCGCCGCGAGCGGGCGAGAACGAGCGCTTTCTCCGCCTGCAGCGCCGCGACTTCCTCCAGCCGCTTGCGCTCGTCGCTGAAGCGATTGAGTTCCACCGCTTCGCTTTCGCCGATGAATTCGCGGTGGGCGTTGGTGGGCTCCGGCGCTGGGGCTTTCCAGGCGGCGAGCCAGGTTTTCGCGCCTTCAAGCTCGGAGCCGCGCAGCAGCATCGGCTCGGCCTTCTGCTTGGCGCGCCAGCGCTCGGCCAGTTCGCCGAGGCGGGTATGCTCGCGGATCCATTCCACATCGGTGCGCAGCGCCTTGGACAGCTGCGCCAGCGCGCCGACGAAGGAATGGCCTTGGCTGAAGAAGATGTAGTTGCGCCGGCGCAGGCCCTCGGGGGTTTCCGCTTCCGGCACGTCGATGGCGACGATGGGGATGATGCGCTTTGAAATCGCCTGCGCGCGCTCCACCTCCCAGGCGCAGCGATCGGAGGTGACGGCGGAGGGCGAGATCACGAACACGACCGTATCGGCCGAATGGATCAGATTGGAGAGGCGGCTCTCCCAATCCTCGCCGGCGGCGATGTCGTGGCGATCGAGGAAGGGATCGAAGCCCGCAAGCTCGAGCCCTTGCAGCAATTCTTCGGCGAACGCGGCGCAATCACGCCGCGCGTAAGAGATAAACACACGCAGGCCTTGGCCCGCCTCGGCCATATCCCGCCTCCCTGGGCAGGATGCTAGCGCCCGCTTGGCAGGCAGGCCACCAAAAAATCAACCTCCACGCGCGCTAGCGCGGCGGCGTTTCGGTGAGGTTCACGCGGGCGAGGTCGTTGATTCCGTTGGCGGTCAGCACGCCTTCGACCAGCTCCGTGCCGGAGAGCGCGAAGATGCGCCCGGCGATGAACAGCGCGCGCGTGTTGCCGTACCAATCGATGCAGGAGACCTCGCACGAATAGCCCTCCGCGCGCGGGCTGGTGGAGCGGATGAAGCCTTGGTCGCTCAGCGCATTGTTGCGCAGCGCAAGAAAGCTGACGTCCGAGCCGGCCGAGCGCCACCACCAGCGCCCGCTTTCGGCGCGGCGCATCAATGTGGGCAGGCCCATGAGGCCCGAACCATCGGGATCGATCGCGGCATTGAAGGCGTGGCTGCGGCCTTCGCTTTCAAAGCGATCGGCGAGCAGGATGGTGGAAGCGATGCGCGGGCGCGCGCTGAGATCGACCAGCGAGACATTGAGCCCGCGCGCATCGCGATAGCCGGTGACGATGGCGTTATCGCCCACGCGCTCCACGCGCAGCGCATCGTGCGGCGCGGCGAGGATGAAATAATTATCCGGCGCGCTAAGCGGCACGGCGACGATGCGCGCATCGGGGCGCGCGCCTTCGCGCGGCTCCGGCGCGTGCGATTCGTAAGCGGCGCGGCCGCTATAGACGAGATGCGCGCCGGTGAAGCGGTTTTCGATGGCCACGCCCACGGGCGGCAGGCGCGTGTAGCGCGCTTCGGCGATCGGGCGCGGCTTTTCGCTGAAGCCGGAAAGCGGCGCGGCCACGAAGCGCAGCGGCAATTGCTCGGGCGCGTTGCGCCAGGTGATGCAGCGCAAATCCTGCCACACGCTGAGCGCGTGGAAGGTGCTTCCGTCGCTATCCATGCTGAGCTGATCGTACGGGCGCCCGCCGATGAATTGCGCGCTGGGCGCCCCGCCTTCGAGCGGGATTTGGAAGATCGCGGCGGGCGCGGCGGCGGCGAAGCGATCCTCGCCGACGCGGCAGCGATCAGCATAATGCGTGACGTGCTGGCCGTTATAGACCGGGTAAGTCCACAAATAGATGTGGCTGGTGGAGACGTAGAACTCGCGCCCCGGCGGCGCGACGAGCGCGGTGGAGCGGCACTCCAATTCATCCCCGCCGCGCGCCGAGCCGAGCGGGCACACGGAAATGGTGTGGATCACCGGATCGAATGTCGATTGGATCGGGCGATGAATTTCCGACGCGTTGAAGAGAGGCCGCCCCGGCGTGGTTTGCGCGGCGCGTTCGCCATCGGAGAGCCAGCGGCGCACGATCGGCCAGCGCGGATTTCGCCCCGCGTTCGCATTGTAAACCGCGAGCGGCGTGTAAATGACGAGATTGCCGTTGACGAGGCGCGAGGCGTAATTCTCGTTGTCGTAATAATCGTCGGACGAGAGGAAATAGGTGCTTTCGCGCGTGAAGCGGCCGTCTTCGCTGATGGAGAAGACCGAGAATTCGGTGGCGTTTTCGGTATAATTATAGCCGGTGACGACGACGCGGTTTTCCGCGATCAGGATTTCATCGTACCAGCCGCCGCGATGGCGCGCGCGATAGACGTCGATGCGATCGACCAGGGCCAGCGCGCCGGGCGCCGCGCCGGTATCGACCGAGAACAAGCGCCCGTCCTGCAGCACAATCAGAAAGCGGCCGTAGAGCTTAACGATGTCGCCTTCATCCACGCCCGCGTTCTGCACGTTGGTGACCGAGCTGGCGGAAGGCGCGGACGGCGCCGGCGCAGCGGAGATGCGCGAGCCGGTGACGACGATCTGCTCATTCGCCTGCGCATCCATCGGGCTGGCGCAGGGATAGAATTCCGGCGGGCATTCCTCGGGGGCGCCTTGCTTGCCGCGCGAAAGCGCGCGGGCGCGGCGGGCGGCCTCGCGCGTGTCGCGCAGATAGCGCTGAAACTCGGCCTCGCCGGAGAAACGCGAAATGCGATCCCAGGAGGGCGCTTCGGGATTGGTGAGGCGCGTCTGCGCGGCGGCGGGCGCGGCGCTGAAGGCCAGAGCGAACACGAGGCTGACCAAGATGCGCATGATGTTTTCCCCTCGCCCGGAGGCTATCATCGCGTCGGTAGCGGGCGACACACAAGGGCGTGAGCCGCGTTGACAGAGCCGTGATGGCTGGGCTATGGGATCGCTCGCGCCGATTTGATGCTCAGCTTGCGGGCGCGTTAAAAATACAGCTAAAGCGAAGAGCGATAGGCCTTTAAGGCCACACGCTCTCGTTGCCCGCAAGCGCCCATCCCATCGCCGCGATGAACGCCGTTTAGGAGCGGGCGATGACGAATTTGGCGCGATGTAGCGATGGACCCGAGGCGCTGAGCGGCCTCGAATTGCAGCACGATCTGCAGCTTTGCCTGGCCGATTGGCGCGATTGGCAAAGCATCGCCGACCAACTGAACGAAACCGGCGCGGAGCTTTCCGGGCTTTCGATCGCGCGCCAGGAGGGCGGCTTTTCCGCGCGCTGCCGCGTGCGCAACCTCTCCTCGCAGGCCGCGCGCAGCCTGGCGCAGACGCTGCTGGGCGATGGGCTGGCGCAGCAGGCCAGCGTTGAGCACCTGATGCTGGCGCGGCGCAATGTTGGCTGAAGCCGCCGCCCCCCGCGCCGATGCCGACGAAGACATCGAGATTCCAATTAGCATCGCGGGCGAACGCGTCGTGCGCGTGCGCTTGCATGGGCGCAAGGACGGGCCGCTGATCATCGCCGCCGGCGGCATCTCCGCCAGCCGGCGCGTGCGCGAGTGGTGGGGCGGGCTGATTTACGAAGGCGGGCCGATCGATCTCGATCGCTATGGCGTGCTCGGCTTTGATTTCGCGCCGCTGGAAGATCGCCGCGCGCCGCTGACGCCGCACGTGCAGGCCGAGCTGCTGCTGGCGGCGTTGGATCAGCTGGGCATTGCGCAGGCGCACGCGTTTGTGGGCGCTTCGTATGGGGCGATGGTGGGGCTGGCGCTGGGCGAGATCGCGCCTGAGCGGCTGGCGCGCCTGGTCGCCATTTCCGCCGCGCATCGCCCGGCCGCCTTGGGCCGCGCCTGGCGCGGGGTGCAGCGGCGGATCGTGGAAGATGCGCTGGAAGCCGGCGATGGCGCGCGCGGCCTGGCGCTCGCGCGGCAGCTGGCCATGATCACCTATCGCAGCGCCGAGGAGTTCGAGCAGCGCTTCGATGGCGCGCTGGACGAAAACGGCCGCTCGGATCTGGACAAATATCTCGTCTCGCGCGGGACGGCTTATGCGAACGCATGCGCGGCGCGGCGCTGGCTGAGCCTCAGCGAAGCGATCGACCGCTTCGCGGCGCGCCCCGAAGCGATCGCGGTGAAAACCACTTTGGTCGCCTGCCCGAGCGATCAGCTGGCGCCCTTGCAAGATATTGAAGAGCTGGCGGCGCGCCTGCCCCAATGCGCGGGCCTCAAACTGATGCCTTCGCTTTATGGGCATGACGCGTTCCTGAAGGAATGCGCGCAGCTGGAGGCGATTTTGGCCGAGGCGCTCGATGGCTGAGGAAAAAGACGAAACCATCCTCGCCAGCGCGGGGATTGACGAGGATGCGGCGCAAGGCGCGGTGATCCCCCCGCTTTATCTCTCGACCAATTATTCGTTCGACGGCTTCGGCGGCAAACGCGCGTTCGATTATTCGCGCTCTGGCAATCCCACGCGCGCACAATTGGGCGAGGCGCTGGCCAAGCTGGAGCGCGGGGCGGGCGCTGTGGTCACTTCCTCGGGCATGTCGGCGGTGGACCTTGTGCTTTCGCCGTTGCCGGCGGGCGCTTTGGTGGTGGCGCCGCACGATGCCTATGGCGGCACGTGGCGGCTGCTCGATGCGCGCGCGCGCAAGGGGCAGATCGAGGTGATCTATGCCGATCAGAACGACGCCGATGCGCTGGGCGCGGCGTTGGCGAAGAAGCCGGCTTTGGTGTTCATGGAAACGCCCTCCAACCCGCTGATGCGGGTGGTGGATGTGGCGGCGGTGGCGAAGCTAGCGAAAGCGGCGGGCGCGAAAGTGGCGGTGGACAACACCTTCCTTTCGCCCCTGCTGCAAAAGCCGATTACGCTGGGCGCTGACGTGGTGGTGCATTCCACCACCAAATATCTCAACGGCCATTCGGACGTGATCGGCGGCGCGCTGATCGCGGCGGACGCGGCGGCGTTTGAGGAATATAAATGGTGGGCCAATTGCACCGGCGTGACGGGCGCTGCGTTTGATTCATGGCTGACGCTGCGCGGGCTTCGCACGCTGGCGGTGCGGCTGGAGCGCCAGCAGAAAAGCGCCGCGCGCGTGGCGGAGTTTTTGACGTTCAACAAGCGCGTTGAGCGCGTCTATTATCCGGGCCTCGCAGATCACCCGCAGCATCAAATCGCCAAGCGCCAGCAGGCGGGCTTTGGCGCGATGTTGAGCTTTGAACTGAAAGACGCTGACCCGCGCGCCGTGATCGAAGCGTTCGAAACCTTCACGCTGGCGGAATCGCTCGGCGGCGTGGAGAGCCTGATCGCCCATCCCGCAAGCATGACGCACGCCGGCATGAGCGAGCAAGCGCGTGCGGCTGCCGGCATCACCGACGCCCTCTTCCGGCTTTCGATCGGGCTTGAGCACGAGGACGATCTGATCGCGGATTTAACGCGGGCGCTGGGGTGACAAATCCCTCCCCTCGCGGGGAGGGATATGTCGAGCCTAGAACGGCAGAACGCGCCGGCGTCTAGTGTAGTGCAGATAGCCGATGCTGGCGCCGAGGCGCAGGCCCACGCCCGCGCGGATCGGGGCGAGCGTGATGTTGTCGCGCTGCTGATACGTCACGCCCACGCCGCCGACGTAATAGGCGGAGCCCTCCACGCCAGGGAAACGCTCAAAAATCTGCTCGGGCGTGATCAGATTATAGCAGAGCGTGAACACCTTGGCGGCGTTGCCGCCCGCATCGATGCCGATCGAGGGGCCCTGCCAATAGACGCGCGTGGTGGCGTCGCGCGATTTCAGCCGCAGGCGCCCGCGCCCGTAGCGCACGCCCACGCCCGCCGCGCCCGAGCCTTCATCGCCCTGGATGTAGCCGGTGGGGCGGCCATTATCTTCGAACACGCGCTCGACCACGCTGGCCAGCCCCGCGGCGCTGACGCCGAGAAAGCGCTGCCCTGCGGCGACAATCTCATCGCGCGAATAGGTGTTGTCATCCGGCTGGCGATCGACTTGCGCGAAGGCGGAAGGCGGGATCAGCACGCTGCCGGCGAGGCCAAGCGTGAGCGCGCGGCGGGAAATATTCTGGGTCATGGGACCGCTCCTTGCCCGCAAATTTAGGCGCTGGCGGGGCTGAGCGGTAGCTGAACGCAGGCAGATGGCGAAAGGTTCACTTCTTGGACCGCCGGCGTCCCGCCGGCCCTTCTTTTGTGAATCCTTCGCGCCTTCG
>DAOMPU010000138.1:0-6932 GCA_035444925.1 Terricaulis sp.
TGTCCTCCCAGGTCGCAAACGGCGCAGGCTCCAAATCCGCTTGCCGCGCATCGACCAACCCTTGCAGCCGCCAGGCGAAGGCGCAGTCGGGCGCGGTGTGTGAGATCGCCTCAAAGGCGGGATGGCTCGGCGGCATGTAGCCTTGCGAGATTGCCTCCAGCCCATCGCGCCACCATTGCAGGCGGATCGCCCCCAGCCCCGGCTCGCGCGCGGCCTCCGCCGCATGCGCAAGCTCATGGTTCAGCGCATAGATCGCCAGCAGGCGCGCCCGCGCGGCCTCCGGCGCGAACCGGCTCGCCAGCCAGCGATCTTCATCGACGCGGCGAACGAGCGCGGAGATATCGTCACCGCTCAGAACAGCGTCCCCGCCCCCGTCATCGCCACCAGCATCGGCACGGAGAGCAAGGTGTTGATGCGCGAGAACTGCATCGCCGTTTTGCCCGCCGCGCCTTTGGCGGGCGCGTCCAGATCGGGATAGCGATTGTTGATGTTCAGCGCCTTTTGCTGGTTCGGCCAGATCACGAACCAGACATTGAACCACATGATGATCGCCAGCCACATCCCGGCGCCGATGAAGATCATCTTCGGCACGGAGAACGGAAACTCATCGGCCGCGCCCAACGTCAACGCCTGCAGCAGATAATTCTGGTTCCACGCCAGCAAGAGCCCGGTCACGAGCGTCGCCATCGCGCCCCAGCGAAACCAGAACAGCGCGTTCGGCGCGATCACTTTGGCGATCGCCGGCGCGCGCGCTTCTTCTGGAATTTTCGGCATGTTCGGGATTTGCACGAAGTTGAAATAATAAAGCAGCCCGATCCACATGATGCCCGAGAGCACGTGCAGCCAGCGCAGCACCGCCTCCCAGAACAGCACGTCGCCAAACCCGACGCCCGCCACGCCCATGGCGAAATAGATCAGCACCAGCGCGCCGGCGGCCAAGGCCGTCCACGCCACGTAGCGGATATTGCTCAAAAACCAGGCCATGCGCTCCTCCGCACCGTATTCGGCGCGCGCGCACGCGGCATGGGCTCTGTTTAGGCCGCCGGCTGAGGGGCTTCCGCGCCCTTGGCCGGGCCGCCGCGCCGCACGCCCCAGATCAGGATCGCCGGGGCCGCCACGTAAACGGACGAATACGTGCCCACGACAATGCCGAAAATCATGGCGATGGCGAAGCCGGAAAGCGCTTCCCCGCCCAAATAATAGAGCACGGTGAGCGCCATCAGCGCGGTCACCCCGGTCATGATCGTGCGCGACAGGGTTTCGTTGATGGAGAGATCGACGATCTCGCTCAACGGCATTTTCTTGTACTTGCTCAAATTCTCGCGCAGGCGGTCGAACACCACGACGGTATCGTTGATGCCGTAGCCGATGATCGTCAGCAGCGCGGCGATGATGGTCAGCGTGAATTCCATGCGCAGGACGGAGAAAAGCCCCAGCGTCAAAATCACATCGTGGAACAGGCCCAGGATCGCGCCGACGCCGAACTGCCACTCGAACCGGAACCAGATGTAAGCCAGCATCAAAAGGATCGCGAGCCCAAGCGCCATCAGGCCTCCGGAGAACAATTCCTCCGAAACCTGCGCGCTCACCGATTCCGTGCGATCGATTTGCACATTCGGCGCCTCTGCAGCGAGCGCGGCGCGCGCGCGCGCGATGTCCGCGTCCGCCCCGGCATCTGTAATTTCAAAGCGCACCAGCGCGTTGGTTTCCGAGCCGAACGCCTGCACCTGCACGTCGCCCAGATCGAGTCCGCCGATGATCTGGCGAATCTGCGCCAGATCGATCGCTTCAGTCGAGCGCAGCTCCAGCAGCGTGCCACCCTTGAAATCGACGCCCAGATTGAAGCCCTCGCTCAGCACGTGGCCGATCTTGTGACCCACCGAGCCATCCACCTCGTTGTAAAGATCAATCGGATTGGCGCGCAGGCCCCCCGTCACCATCGAGACGAGGCTCAGCACGATCAGCAGCGTCGAGATGACGCCCATGATTCCCGCCACGCTGACGAATTTGAAATTCGTACGCTCGGGCAAATAGCGGATCAGTGGAAAACGCATGGCGGCCTCAAATCGGCAGTTTCTTGGGGCGCGTCGCGCGGAACCACCAAGCAATCAAAAGCTGGCTGATCAGCACCGCGGTGAACACCGAAGTGATGACGCCGATCGACAACGTCCAGGCAAAGCCCCGCACAGGGCCCGCGCCGAACTGGAACAGAATGAGCGCGGCCAGGATCGTCGTCAGGTTGGCGTCGATAATCGCCACCATGGCCTTGCCAAAGCCTGCGTCGATGGCGATGGCCGGCAATCGGCCCGCCTTCTGCTCATCGCGCATGCGCTCATAGATCAGCACGTTGGCGTCCACCGCCATGGCGAGCGTGAGGATGAGGCCGGCGATGCCCGGCAGCGTCAGCGCAGCCCCGATCATCGACATGGCGGCCAGCACCAAAATCCCGTTCACCGCCAGCGCCACGCACGCAAACAGGCCAAACAACCCGTATGCCAGCGCCATGAACAAGAACACGCCGATGCCGGCAAGAATGCCGGCCTCAACGCCCGCGTCGATCGCGTCTTGGCCGAGGCCCGGGCCGACGGCGCGTTGCTCGATCACCGTCAGCGGCGCAGGCAGTGCGCCCGCGCGCAGCATCACCGCGAGATCGGAAGCCGACTTGGCGTTGAAGTTTCCTGAAATCTGGCCCGAACCGCCGCAGATCGGCTCATTGATGCGCGGCGCCGTCAGCACCTGATCGTCGAGCAGAATGGCGAAGCGTTGGCCGGTATATTGGCGCGTGATGGCGCAGAATTGGCGCGTGCCTTGGCTATCAAGCTGAAAGCTCAGCACGATCTGCCCGGTTTGCGGATCTTGGCTGGGCGCGGCGCGCGTCAGCCGCTCGCCGGTGAAGCGCGGGCGACGCTCGACCAATTCCGGCGCATCGCCAATGCCCGGATAGGGCTGCACCACCATGGCGCCGGCGGGGATGCGCCCCGCCGCAGCGTCCGCGTCATCCATGGTGCGCACCATGTGGAACGTCATCAAAGCTGTCTGGCCGATGCGCGCCTTCAGCTCTTCAGGATCGGAAAGCCCCGGCGCCTGCACGACGATGCGGTCATCGCCCTGCCGGATGATGGTGACTTCGCTGGTGCCGGTCGGGTCGATCCGCCGGCGGATGACTTCGATCGATTGCTGGGCGGCCTGGCGCGACAGCTCACGCAGGCTTTGCGGCGTCATGCGCGCTTCGATCAGCCCTTCGGGATTGGACGTCAGCGTGAGAATTTCATTCTGCGACGTGGGCGAGCGCGTGATCTCGCGCAGCGCGCGCTGCGCCGCCTGCAGATCGGCGGGATCTACGCGTACCCGCGCCGCATCCCCCACCACCCCGCGTCCAGTGAACCGAATCGCAGGCGAGGCATCGCGCAGCGCGGCGCCCATCTGGTCGGCTATATTGTCGAGCTGCTGGCGCTGCAGCGTGGCGGTGTCCACCTCCAGCAGCAGGTGCACGCCCCCGCGCAGATCGAGCCCGAGATTGAGCGCTTGCTTGGGCATGAAGCCCGGCAAAGCCTCGCGCTGCGCCGGCGAAAGGAAGTTGGGCAGCGCGAAAATGATCCCGAACACGGTCACAGCCGCGACAAGGATGATGCGCCAGCGCGCAAGTTGCAGCATGGGAAGCTATCCTAGCGTGTCAGCCCGGCTTGGAATCGTTGGCGGGCGCGGGATCGGACTTCGACCGCACTTCGCCAATCGTATGGCGCACCACGCGCACATCCACGTTCGGCGCCAGCTCCACCCGCACTTCATCGTCGGCCAGAGACTTCACCTTGCCGATCAGCCCGCCGGACGTAACCACCACGTCGCCCTTCTTGAGCGCGGCGACCATTTCCATGTGGCGCTTGCGCGCCTGCTGCTGCGGGCGGATCAGCAGGAAATAGAAAACGATGACGATCAGGATGAGCGGCGCGATCTGCATGATCATCGCGGTCGTCGGGTCGGCGGCGGGAGCCCCGGCCTGCGCGTAAGCGTCGGTGATAAACATTGATCCTCTCTGAGGCGGGCATGGGCGGGCGGCGTTCAGCGCCCGGCGCCCCGCGAAGCGAAGGCCGGGACTATATCGGGGCGCGTTCCTAATTCAATCAGGTCCGCGCACGCACGCGCGCCGTTTCGCCGCAGGCTAGCGCCGCCCCAGCAGCGGCGCGGGGTCCACCACTGCGCCGCCCTGGCGCACCTGAAACAAAAGCCGCGCCGGCTGGCCTGGCCGCTGCCCCAGTTCGCCGATCGTTTCGCCCGCGCGCACCCTTTGCCCCTCCCGCACCAGGGCGCGGCGGTTGTGGGCGTAGGTGGTCACGTAATTCTCGGCGTGGGCGATGATGATGATCACCCCATGATTGGGCACGCTCTCGCCGGCGAACACCACTTGGCCCTCGCCCGCCGCCTTCACGCTCTCGCCCACCGTGCCGGCGATCTCGATCCCATCGAGGTGTTGACCGCCCGCCTGCGGGCCGAACCGGGCGGCGATCTCGCCGCTGATCGGCCAGGCGAAGCGCGCGTTCGGGTTGGGCGTCGCCGGCGGGGGCGCGGTTTCTTGTTGCGGCGCAGCAGCGCGCGCCATCGCCGGCAGCAGCACGCGCTCGCCCGCGCGTACGCTATAGGGCGCGGCCATCCGGTTCAGCAGCCCCAGCGAGCGCGGATCGATATTGTAGCGCCGCGCGATGTCCTCGAACGTCTCGCCGCGCGCCACCGTGTGAAAGCGCGGCGGCGGCAGGCGCAGCGTGCGCCCTTCGGCCACCGCATAGGGCGGCTCCAGCTCGTTCTGATCGATCAGCGCGCGCAGCGGAACCTGATAGGCCGAGGCGATGTCATAGAGCGTCTCGCCGGCGCGCACGCGATGCGTCTGCGGCGTGCGCGCGGGATCAAACGGATGCGCCTCTTCAGGCCGCAGCGCATGATCGGCCAGCGATGGGCCGTCCGCCCAATCGGCCGCGCGTTGCGGCGCGCGCTCTGGGCTTCGCTCTGGCGCACGCGCCGTCTCGCGCGTTTCCGCGCGCGCTTCGCCGCGGCCGTACGTGATCGGCGCGCCCTCGCCGCTCGCGCAGCTTGCCAGCAAGCACGCGCACGCAAGCAGAAGCGCCCGTGCCCCCCCGCGAGGGGGAGCTGTCACGCGCAGCGTGACTGAGGGGGAAGCGCCAATCTTCGCCAATATTCGCGCCCGCCCCTCCGCCGCACGCTCTCGCGCGCGCCACCTCCCCCTGGCGGGGGAGGACGTGATCTTTCAGCGCATTGTCCAAAGAGAATCGCGCCAGCGCAAATTACGTCTCTTCCCCAAGCCCTTCTTCGAGCGGCTGGAACTTCACCGGGCCGAGGTCTTCTTCCGCCCCGCCCCGCCAGCGCGTCAGCCGCTGCGTTTCACCTGCCCCCAGCGGCGCCACCAGCACCCCGCCCGGCGTCAGCTGCGCCAGCAGCGCGGCAGGCGGCGCGGCGATTGCGGCGTTGATGATGATGCGGTCATACGGCGCCTCATCGGCCCAGCCCTCGGCGCCGTCGCTTTGATGCGCCTGCGCCTGCATCAGGCGCGCTGTGCCAAAGCGCATGCGCGCGTCCGCCGCCAATTCGCGCCAGCGATCCAGCGTAATCACGCGCCGCGCCATCTGGCTCAGCACCGCAGCCTGATAGCCAGAGCCTGCGCCAATCTCCAGCACCGCGCAGCCTTCCTGCACATCAAGCGCGGAAACCATCCGCCCCACCACCGAAGGTTTGGTCATGCTCTGCCCATGCGCCAGCGGCAGCGCGATGTCGTCATACGCAAGATCGCTGAGATGCGCGGGCGCATAGGCTTCGCGCGGCGTGCGCTCCATCGCGCCCAGCACGCGCGCTTCGGTCACCCCCGCCTGGCGCAGCTCCAGGATGAAGCGCATGAGGCGTGCCGGGTCAGACATGGAGTGAGGCAGTAGGCAGTAGGCAATAGGCAATAGAACCGCCGCTTCTCCTTCCGGACCGCGCTTCGCGCGTCGGTGAGAGAGAAAATTGCATCACCATCTCCCTACTCCCTACTGCCTACTGCCTACTGCCTACTGCCTACTCAACCCGCTTCGGCGCCGCCCCGCCCAGCACGCCTTTGAGCGCATGGATCGTCTCGCGGTGCGTGAGATCGATGTGCAGCGGCGTCACCGAAATGCGTTTCTCATAAATGGCGCGCAAATCCGAACCATCGGGCGGATTGGAAAGCTTGCCGCGGAAGCCCAGCCAATAATATTGCCCCCCGCGCGGATCGACACGCTTATCGGCGTAAATCACATGATGATCGCGGAAGCCTTGGAAGGTGGTCTCCACTTCCTTCACGTCATCGGGCAACGCATCTGGGAAGTTGATGTTGATCAGCACGTCCTTCGGCCAGCCGTGCTTCAGCAATTGCGCCACCACGCCCGGGCCAAACGTTTCCGCCGTCTCCCACGGGATCGGCGCTTCTTCGCCGCGAAGCCCGCGCGCCTGCGACAGCGCAATCGCGGGAATGCCCAGCTGCATGCCCTGCATCGCGCCGGCGATCGTGCCGGAAAACGTCACGTCCTCCGCCAGATTCTGCCCGCGATTGACGCCCGACAGCACAAGATCGGGCGGCGCGCCCTCGATCAAATGCTCCACGCCCAGCAGCACGCAATCGGTCGGCGTGCCGGAAACCGCAAAGCGCTTTTCGCCCGCCTTGCGCACGCGGATCGGCGCGGTCAGCGTCAGCGCGCGCGAGGCGCCCGATTGTTCGCTCTCCGGCGCGATCACCCACACATCGTCGCTGAAATGGCGCGCGATCTTCTCCAGCACCGCGAGCCCCGCCGCGTGGATGCCGTCGTCATTGGTGCAGAGGATGCGCATGGGCTAAGGGAGTACGGGAATAGGGGAGTAAGGCAATAGGGTTACTCCCTACTCCCCTACTCCCCTACTCCCCTACTCCCCTA